>JANQGN010000431.1 GCA_028277295.1 Rhodospira sp. | reverse complement strand
TTGCGCGCGGAAATCCTAATCACCTACGGGGCCAAGGTGGGCACGGGGGATCACCTTGACAGGGATGCGTTGGTGGACCATCTGAGATCGGCTGGACTCGGCGCGGTCATGGACCGCGTTCTTGGACCCCAGGTCTGCATGCATGCGTCGTTTGCGCGCGCGAACGCCAGCCGCGACGCGGCCCTGGCAGGGTGGGAGCATGTCCATGCGATGCATGGCTTGGAGGCCCTCGATCAGGATCTGCGTGCCGCGGAAGACCGATTGGGCAACGAGTCCAATGACGAGTCCCTGGCGCGCGTTCACACGATTCGGGAAGGGCGGCTGGCGCCCCTCGATCAGATCGAGGTGGGTGCGTCGGCGGAGTCGGTCGTTGGTCCAGAGGATCACACCGGCGAGGCGGCGGATCCCTGAACCTCGCGCGCCGGTCCTCGCCGGGGCATTGCATGGCCGAGGGTGGCGGTGACCGGCGGCGGGCGGGATCGGCTGGGTGGGGGCGACCGGACGGACTCGGCGCGCTGGGACGCGGGATGGATGTTGGAACGGCCCCCGACCGGCTCAGGTGGGTCGGGGGCGCGGGAAAGCGGAGCGAAGGGCGAATGGCGAGCAAGGCGGCGACCACGGCGGAAGCGCGGGACACTCAGGACGAAAGTGGCGAGGGTCCTTTGCTGGATACCCTGAATGCCGCCGTCAAGCGCATGGTTCAGCGCGGTAAGGAGCGAGGCTACGTTACCTACGACGAGTTGAACCAGGCGCTGCCGCCCGACGACGTGTCGTCGGAGCAAATCGAGGACACCATGGCGATGCTCTCGGAGATGGGCGTCAACGTGGTGGAGTCGGAGGAAGCCGAGGCGGACAATGCCGAGGCCAGTGTCGATTCCGCGGAACCGGTCGTCTCCGGCAACATCAATGAAGAGGAAATGGGCCGCACCGACGACCCGGTTCGCATGTATTTGCGCGAGATGGGGTCGGTGGAGCTGTTGTCGCGCGAGGGCGAGATCGCCATCGCCAAGCGCATCGAGGCCGGCCGTGACATGATGATTGGCGGAATCTGCGAAAGCCCGCTGACCATCCGCGCCCTGTTGCGCTGGCATGATGCCCTGGTCGACGGCAAGATGTTGTTGCGCGAGATCATCGACCTGGAAGCCACCTATGGTGGGAACGGGGCCGCCGAGGCGCGGGTCGCCGGGGCCGGCGCGGTTCAGGGCGAGGGTGCCGCCAACGATGACGATGACCTGGCCACCGACGAGTCACCCGAGGCCGTCGACGCGGACCCGGGCGCGGTCGGATCCGACACCGGCGCCGAGGCGGACGGCGGCCCGGACGATCCCGGGGACGATGTCGCCGATGGCCCCGAGCCCCGCGACGCAGCCGATGACGGCGATGAGGTCGACGACGGGGACGAGGGCGAGGACGCCAATGGATCCGAGGAAAGCTCGATCTCGCTGTCCGCGATGGAGGAGGAACTCAAGCCGCGCGTCATTGAGACCTTCGAGAGGATCGCGGCCACCTACATCAAGCTCAAGAAAGCCCAGGATCAGCGCCTGACCGCCCTGCAGAAGGGCGATGCCGTGCCCACCGCCACCGAAAAGCGGTATGAGAAGCTGAAGCAAGAACTGATTGTGATGATGGAGGGCGTGCACCTCAACAACAATCGCATCGACCAGCTTGTGGAACAGCTTAATGACCTCAGCCGCCGCCTCAACAGTCTGGAAGGCCGCTTGATGCGTCTGTCCGAGCGCGCCAAGGTCAAGCGCGAGGACTATCTGGACGCCTACAAGGGGCGGGAACTGGATCCCACCTGGCTGGATGAGGTGCGCGCCCGGCCGGGCAAGCCGTGGCGTGACTTCACCACGCGCTTCGAGCGCGAGATCACCGATTTGCGGGGCGGCATCGCCGACGTGGCCGGCACCGCCGGCCTGCCCATCGCCGAGTTCAAGCGCATCGTCGCCACGGTCCAGAAGGGCGAGCGCGAAGCCTCGATGGCCAAGCGCGAGATGATCGAGGCCAACCTGCGGCTGGTAATCTCCATCGCCAAGAAGTACACCAATCGCGGCTTGCAGTTCCTGGACCTGATCCAGGAAGGCAACATCGGTCTCATGAAGGCCGTGGATAAGTTCGAATACCGGCGCGGCTACAAGTTCTCCACCTACGCCACCTGGTGGATCCGTCAGGCCATCACCCGCTCGATCGCCGATCAGGCGCGCACCATCCGCATTCCGGTGCACATGATCGAGACCATCAACAAGCTGGTGCGCACCAGCCGGCAGATGCTGCATGAAATCGGCCGCGAGCCGACCCCCGAGGAACTGGCCGAAAAGCTGCAAATGCCGCTGGAGAAGGTGCGCAAGGTCCTCAAGATCGCCAAGGAGCCGATCAGCCTGGAAACGCCCATCGGCGACGAGGAGGACAGTCACCTCGGCGACTTCATCGAGGACAAGAACGCGGTCCAACCGCTGGACGCGGCCATCAACGCCAACCTGCGCGAGACCTGCACCCGCGTGCTGGCCAGCCTGACGCCGCGCGAGGAGCGCGTGTTGCGCATGCGCTTTGGCATCGGCATGAACACCGACCACACCCTGGAAGAGGTGGGCCAGCAGTTCAGCGTCACCCGTGAGCGCATCCGGCAGATCGAGGCCAAGGCGCTCCGCAAGCTCAAGCACCCGTCCCGGTCGCGCAAGCTGCGCAGCTTCCTGGATAGCTGATGAGGGCGGCGACCCCGTGGCCGAGTCCCTTATGAGGGTAGGGCGATCGCCTTTGGAAACGGGGTGCCGAGGCTCTCATGATTCTCCGTCATCGCGAGGCGAAGCCGACGCGCTCCAGGGCACAGCGCACCGTCCTCCGCCCCTGGAGTGCTTCGCCCGCCCCGCCGGTTTCGCTTGGCGAAACGTGCGGGGCGGGCTCGCAATGACGACTCAAGACGGTTTTCTTCAAAATCTTAAAGCACGGTCGGTGAGTCCAGACTTACCCGCCAGGCTCTCAGTGTCTGTCCGGAAAGCCCTGCAAAACACCACATACGGCGTGCGATCCGGGCGCAGGCACACAATATATCGCGGTTTTCGAGACTTTCCGGACGGGCCCTAACCGTTCGCCCGCGCCAGGGCACCATGCCAGCTCTTGGCGCTCTCTTGCGCCGCCCACAGGGCGGCGTAGCGGCCATCCGCCTTCATCAGCAGCGTGGCATGATCGTCCTGTTCCACCAGCCGTCCGTCGTCGAACACCAGGACCTGATCGGCGGCGACGATGGTCGACAGACGA
>JANQGN010000370.1 GCA_028277295.1 Rhodospira sp. | reverse complement strand
CCGCAACATACTGTGTGCCTGTGCCGGGATCGCATTCCATATGTGGTGTTTTGCACGGCTTTCCGGACAGACACTGAGGAAGCGGAGCGACCGAAGGATCTCCATCGATGGTCCTGACCCTCTCGGATCGAGACTCATGAACGATCGTCCATCCGGGTTCGGAGCCCTGGCCAGATCGCTCGGGATTTGCTTTAAGGGCGCAAGCCGGTCATTTTATACCCTTTTGGGTGAGTCCAATATCACTCACCATGCTCTAAACGGCGGGTCGTCACTGTAACCCCCCGGTATCGCGTGTGTCCGGCTTAGGTGCCGGGGTCACCATCTGCCCGGAATCTACCAATCATTTCAATG
This sequence comes from Rhodospira sp., assembly GCA_028277295.1. Taxonomy (GTDB): domain Bacteria; phylum Pseudomonadota; class Alphaproteobacteria; order Rhodospirillales; family Rhodospirillaceae; genus Rhodospira. Next base: position 10,858 of record JANQGN010000370.1, on the reverse strand, counting down.
CCGTGCCCGGAAAGGTGATGAACCTGTCGGACCGGTTATGCGGACCTCTCGCGCGTTTCGGTGCCGGTGACAGCCGCGCAATCAGGGCCTACCGCCAACCTATCGCGTCAGTTGCGGACCGCCGGCCCGACGGGTCATACTGGCGTTGAGCGCGTTCGGTCCACATCGTTTAAGTCTCAGGCCGATGAGGCACCAAAACTGGACTCACGACTGACTGACGTCACCCCACTCGTTTCCAATCAGGCTCTTCGTCCTGCTGGAGGCTCGCGCCATGTCCGTGCTCCTGACCGCCCTGCGGTCGACCATCGCTTACCTCGTTCAGAGGGCGCTCTGCCGCTGGTTTGGCGGGATGCGTCCGAAACAGCCGGCCAAGCCGGACTTCAGCGGCATCTACACCTCGCCCGCGTATCAAGTCGAGACCCACGGCACGTGTCAGGCCGGAAGCTACATCGAGGTCTATCGGCCGGAGGCGCCCTTCCTCGGCGACACCGGCCGCCAGAAGGCGGTGATCTTCCTGCACGGTTTCGCGCTCGGCGCCTCGCAGATCTACCGAGCACACCTGGTGCACCTGGTCAAGCAGGGCTATACCGTGTTCTTCCCCAACTACCAGACCGGGTTTTGCCATTTTCCGGACAGCGGGGTGATGACCATCGCGGAGCTGCTGGACGAGATCTTTGGCGACGGGCTCATTCCGTCGCAGGAGAAATGGCTCAGGAATGCGCTGGCGAGCGTGGCCGACGCCTACGCCAAGGTTGGCTTCGGCCCCGGGGTGCCGGTGGACACCTATGTCTACGGCCACTCCTTGGGCGGGCTGTTCGCGCTCAGTTGGCCATACTACGTGAAACAGGACGGCTATCCCGAGAACCTAATTCCGATCCAGGTGCTCACCGCCGACCCGATCCCCAGCACATCGGCCGCGTCGGCGCATGGCAAATATGGTCGGGCCTTGAAGAGCCTCGCCAATGATGTGGACATCCGCGTCACCGGGGCCGCCCTGACCATGCCGGTGGCCATCCTGCACGGCGACGCGGACTGGATCGTGCCCAAGACCCAGTGGGATACGCCGTTCGGCTATATCGCCACCGCGCACAAGCGCATGTTCCTGTCTTATACGGACACGCATGGCTGCGCCGGTCTGTTCGCCAACCATGAGCAGGCCACCGACGACACCAGCTTCTTTCCGCCGGCGCTCGCGGCGCTGATGCTCGACGGCGTCGGTACCGAGGACACGCTTGACTGGCGCTACCTTTGGTCCGCGCTCGACCGGGTTATCCGCGACGGCGCGCGGGCCGACCAACTGGCTTTCGACATGGGCGCCTGGTCCGATGGCCGCCCGGTGCATCCTGTCAGCACCTATCTATCCGGAAGCTGATCCTCGGCATGGTGGAGTCCAGCCAAAGTGCTTTCGGTGGCGCACATTGGGCCGCATGTGGCATGCCGGTCGGGTCGTAAACCCAAAGGGCTCCCACGATGGGAGCCCTTTGTCCGCAGACCGCAAGAACGATCACAAAAGGTAGGGAGCGCGCGGGCGACCAGCCGAGAGGACCCTGGCCGGCCGGTCGCCGCGCCCCGTCCGAGTCAGCGCCTTCCCCGTTGCGCGGACCCGGACAGACAACCGGCGTGGTTTCAAGGCCGGGGCGGGAGGTGCGAACCGCCCCGGCCGACGCCGGCTCGCTTAGATCAGCGCAACTCCTGCGCGTGCACCCAGATCACGGCGTCCTGGCTCAGTTCCTTGCCCTCGTACTCGGTGTCCGGGCCGCTGCCCAGGGCGGCGAAGCCCCAGAAGCCGGCCTTGGGGATGCCGAACGTGAACATGCCGTCGTGGCCGGTGATGGCGACCAGCGCGCCACCGGACGGCGGCTCGGCCGTGGCTGGGCCGGCGGCGTTGGACTCCATGTCCGGCGGGGCGGCCAGGTACTCGATCTCGATCTCGGCGCCTGACACCGGCTCACCATTGGAGAGCAGCAGACCCGAGAAGGTGGAGCCGGCCAGAACGTTGGTGGGCTTGTTGAGGGGCACGATCTCGGTCGGCAGGCCGAGGGGCTCGTTCCAGCCGGTCGGGACCTCGCCCTTGTTGATGAAGCTCTTGGTAATCTGCTGGATGTAGATGTCCTCGCTTTCCTCGTAGTAGGGTGCCGGGGTCAGGGCCACGATGTAGTCACCGTTGCGCTTGACGGGCAACGTGGCCTCATAGGCCTGCGCTTCGTTGTGAGGGGCCTTGAAGGTGAACGGCGTCAGGCGATCGGTCAGGTCGATGACATCGCCCTTGAAATGCACCACCAGAGACTCCGGCTGACCCATGTCCATGGCGTGGCCATTTTCCATCGGATGCCAGAAGATGAACTTCATTGGCACTTCGGCCGGGGCGTCCAGTACCACGCTTGGGGTGTAGGCAAGCTGGAAGTGGGCCAGCGCCGGGGTGGCGGCCAACACAAGAGCGACGGCGGCGGAACCCATCAGGGATCGCGTCATGGGGTTTCCTCTTGATTGAGATGTTGCGTTTGGAAGTGGCGAGACGTGCTTAGTAGATGTCGGCGGCCGGGACCGTGATCCGATGGCCTTCACCGGCATCCATGAGGACGCTGAAGTCGCCATCCGGCTTGGTGAACGTGAACTCACTGTTCCCGTCCATCTTATCGTCCACGATCACGCCACCATTTGCATCCAGAACCCGCACCGGAACGCCGCTGGCCGAGGACCCGTCGGAGAACCCAGCCTCGCACAGCACCGTGCCGTCACCGTTGTCGTAGCAGGAAAACAGGGGCGTATGGGCCTGGGCGGCGGTGGTCGCGAAGCCAAAGGCAACACCCGCAACTGCCGCCAGCACGGCCTGTCGCGGTCGAAAAGCGCGAAGCATGTCAAAACCCTCCTAAGTGATGCGACTCTTTTAGTATTATGGGACAGGAGCGCGGGAATTCCGACCCCTATCAAGGGGTTGATGCGGCTGCCATCGCCATCAGGGTCGACGGGGAGCGCGGCACCGTGCGCACGGGCTGAGACTGCCCCCTGTCGGTGATGGTGAAGAGGATGATGCCTCGATCCACGGCCCGGTTCATAGCGGTCAGCAACGGGTCCGAGGGATTGGCCTTAAGGCGCTGAACCATCGTCCAGGCTGTTTTGTAACTCACGCCTGTGTGGCGTTCAATGCGCGCCGGCAAGCCGTTCACCGGGGTGCCGGCGGCCAGAGCCAGGGCCACAAGCCAGCGGCCGGTGGGGACGTTGGACCGTTCCATCACCGTTCCCCGGCGGGGTGAGTACTGCTTTCGACAGGCGGCGCACTTGAAGCGCACACCACCCGACCGAACACAGGTCAGTCGGTAGCACTGGGTGGCGCCACAATGCGGGCAGTTCGGGCGACCGCGCTGCCAGCGCAGCCGTTCCAGCAGCGCTTCGGCGGTTGCGGCGTCCATCAACAAGGTGCTGAGGGAGATCGGCTCCGGCGGTAGTGGGCGCGCGGGCATGGGCTGGTCCTTGTTGCGGCGACACGATCATGGCACTGGGGGTCCGTTGGACAGGCCGCGGGACGATTCGTGGGACTGTGATCGTTCCAGCCCCCTCGAACCCCTATGTGATGGATGGTATTGGAAATGCGAACCAGTCGCAATATCAATTGATGGGTTGTCTTTTATACCAAGTCACAGATTCAAGATTATTGAAAAGCAATGCGCTGGGCGCGATGAAAAGGTACCATGAAAACCAACTAATTTACTTGGTGATGCAAAAGACAGAGTGTGGTTCCCGTGGCTCAGCTCTGAGGGGCGCCGGGAAAGACGACAACGCCGTCCGGCCGCGCCCGCGCCGCCAGGGTCAATCCCACCCGGCCAGCCACGTCCAACGCCAGGGTTGTGGGGGCCGAGACCGTGGCCAGAAGGGTGAAGCCCGCCCGTGCGGCTTTTTGCACCAGTTCGACGCTGCAGCGGCTGGTCATCACCACGAAACCCTCGTGGACCGGGCGATCAGACCGCGCCAGGGCGCCAATGAGCTTGTCCAGGGCGGTATGCCGGCCGACGTCCTCACGGACGACGACGATTCGTCCGCTGGCGTCACAAAAGGCGGCGCCGTGGACGGAGCGTGTGGCGGCGTTGAGGGGCTGGTGATCGGGCAGGACGGCGAAGGCGTGGTCGATGGCCGCCGGGGAGACGCGGGTGCTCGAGTCGCGCGCGCGGGGCAGGGGAGGCAGGGCGTCGGCCAGGTTCTGGACCCCGCACAGGCCGCAGCCCGATCGGCCGGCAACGGTGCGCGGCACCAGACGCGACTCGTCGAGGGCGTCGGGATCCACGGCCAGGCAGAGGTCCCAGCCCTCGGCCTGGCGGCGCCCCTTGACCTGGAGTAGGGCCCGGGGCGTGTCAATGATGCCCTCCGCCAGCAGAAACCCAAGGGCGAAGTCTTCCAGATCGGCTGGCGTGGCCATCATCACCGCCACGGGATGGGTGTTGACCACCAGGGCGATGGGCGCTTCCTCCGGCAGGGTCCAGGTGACCTCCGACCGCGCGGCGCGCGCGTCATGCAGCACGCCGAGGGCAATCGCCGAGGGTGCGTTGTTCGTCACGGCGGGAGTCTCATGGCGGGGCTACTCGGCCGCCGCCCGGGCGGGCTGGTTGGCGCGCGTGACCTGCACCGCCGTGACCTTGTATTCGGGGCAGGTGGTGGCCCAGTCGGCGTGTTCTGTGGTCACCACGTTCGCGCCGGTCACCGGGTGGTGGAAGGTGGTGTAGACCACGCCCTGGGGCACGCGATCGGTGATCTCGGCGCGCAGGCTGGTGGCGCCCTTGCGGCTGGCCAGGGCGACGCGATCTCCGTCGGCGATACCGCGTTGTTCGGCGTCGTGAGGGTGGATTTCCAGGAGATCCTCCGCATGCCAGGCCACGTTCTTCGTGCGGCGGGTCTGCGCCCCCACGTTGTACTGGCTGAGGATGCGCCCGGTGGTCAGGATCAGCGGGAAGGCGCGGCTGGTGCGTTCCTCGGTGGCCACGAACTCGGTGATCATGAAGCGGCCGAGCCCGCGCGCGAACGCGCCCACGTGCATCACCGGCGTGCCCTCTGGCGTGGCCTCGGTGCAGGGCCACTGGACGCTGCCCATCCGGTCCAGCACGGCGAAGCTCACGCCACGGAAGGTGGGCGTAAGGCGGGCGATCTCCTCCATGATCTCCGACGCGTGTCCGTAGGTCATGGGGTAGCCCAGCGCCGTGGCCAGGTCGCAGGCCACCCGCCACTCATGCTTGCCGGTGCGTGGGCGCATGACCGGGCGCACCCTGTTGATGCGTCGCTCGGCGTTGGTGAACGTTCCGTCCTTTTCCAGGAAAGAGGTGCCGGGCAGGAACACATGGGCGAAGGCGGCGGTCTCGTTCAGGAAAAGGTCCTGGATCACCACGCAGTCCATGGCCGACAGCGCGGCCTGGACATGGCGGGTGTTGGGGTTGGACTGGGCCAGATCCTCGCCCTGGATGAAGATCCCTTTGAACGCGCCGGTGACCGCCTCGTCCAGCATGTTGGGCAGTCGCAGACCGGGCGCCGCGTCCAGGGGCACGCCCCAGGCGGCCTCGAACAGGGCCCGCGTTGCGTCGTCCTGGACTGGGCGATACCCGCTGAACTCGTGCGGGAACGAGCCCATGTCGCAGGATCCCTGCACGTTGTTCTGCCCGCGCAACGGGTTCACGCCGACACCAGGGCGGCCGATGTTGCCGGTGAGCATGGCCAGGTTGGCCATCCCCATGACCATGGTCGAGCCCTGGCTGTGCTCTGTCACACCCAGTCCGTAGTAGATGGCCGCGTTGCCGCCGGTGGCGTAAAGGCGGGCGGCGGCGCGGACCTCGGCGGCGGGCACGCCGATGATGTCTTCCACGGTCTCCGGGGCGTGACGTGGCGCGCGGATGAAGGCCGCCCATGCGGCGACGGTGTCGGCCTCGCAACGCTCCGCGATGAAGGCGCGGTCGGCCAGCCCCTCGGTGAGGATCACGTGGGCCAGGGCGTTGACCAGGGCCACGTTGGCGCCCGGGCGCAGCGGCAGGTGATGGGCGGCCTCGATGTGCGGGCTTTTCACCAGGTCGATCCGGCGCGGGTCCACGACGATCAGCCGCGCGCCGGTGCGCAGCCGCTGCTTCAGCCGGGAGGCGAACACCGGGTGGCCGTCCGTGGGGTTGGCGCCGATCAGCAGGATCACGTCGGCCTGGTCGACGCTGGCGAAGTCCTGGGTGCCGGCCGAGGTCCCGAACGTCTGCTTCAAGCCGTAGCCGGTGGGCGCGTGACAAACCCGCGCGCAGGTGTCCACGTTGTTGGTGCCGAAGGCGGCGCGGATCATCTTCTGGAGGACAAAGACCTCCTCGTTGGTGCAGCGGGAGGAGGTGATGCCGCCGATGGCGTGCTTGCCGTGTTTGGCCTGGATGGCCACGAAGCGGGCGGCGGTGAAGGCGATGGCGTCCTCCCAGGATACCGGCCGCCACGGGTCGACGATGGTCTCGCGAATCAGGGGTGTGGTGACGCGGTCGGGATGGGTGGCATAGCCCCAGGCGAAGCGCCCCTTGACGCAGGAATGGCCTTCGTTGGCGCCGCCGTCCTTGTGGGGCACCATGCGCACCACGGTCTCGCCCTGTATCTCGGCCCGGAACGAGCACCCCACGCCGCAGTAGGCGCAGGTGGTCAGTACGGTCTGCGTGGGCTGGCCTAGCTCGATGACCGTGTTTTCGGTGAGTGTGGCCGTGGGGCAGGCTTGCACACAGGCGCCGCAGGAGACACAGGAACTGTCCAGGAAGGATTGCCCCGCGCCGGCCGACACCCGGGAGTCGAACCCGCGTCCCGCGATGGTTAGCGCGAAGGTCCCCTGGATCTCGTCGCAGGCGCGCACGCAGCGGGAACAGACGATGCACTTGGCGGGATCATACGTGAAATAGGGATTGCTGGTGTCCGGCGTGGCGTCCTGGTGGTGCGCACCCCCGAACCCATAGCGGACCTCTCGCAGGCCGACCGCGCCGGCCATGTCCTGCAACGCGCAATCGCCGTTGGCGGCGCAGGTCAGGCAGTCGAGCGGATGGTCGGAGATGTACAGCTCCATCACCCCTCGGCGCAGCTTGGCCAGGCGCGGGGAGTGCGTGGTCACCACCATGCCCTCGGCCGCCGGGGTGGTGCAGGAGGAGGGGGCGCCCCGGCGGCCCTCGATCTCCACCAGGCAGAGGCGGCAGGATCCGAACGCCTTCAGGCTGTCCGTCGCGCACAGACTGGGAACCGTGACGCCGGCCTCGGCGGCGGCGCGCATCACCGAGGTGCCCTCGGGCACGGTGACGGCGCGCCCGTCGATGGTCAGGCAGACCAGGACGTCGCTGGTGATCCTGGGTGTGCCGTGGTCCACGTCGCGCATCAGGGTCATGACACGCCCTCCCTATTCCGCGGCCCTGGCGGTGGGTGGCCGCTTGAAATCCTCGGGGAAATGCGCCAGCGCGCTCCGCACGGGATTGGGGGTCAGTCCGCCCATGGCGCAGAGCGACGCCTCGGCCATCACCTCGCACAGGTCATCCAGCACGGCGCGGTTGGCGGCCCGGTTCTCGCCGGCCATGATCCTGTCGATGACCTCCACCCCGCGCTGGCTGCCGATGCGGCACGGGGTGCACTTGCCGCAGCTTTCGATGGCGCAGAACGCCATGGCGAAGCGGGCCTGGCGAGCCATGTCAACGGTATCGTCGAACACCACCAGGCCACCATGGCCGAGCATGGCGCCGGTCTCGGCCAGGGTTTCGTAGTCCGCCGCCACGTCCAGGCCGTCGCCCGGCAGGTAGGCGCCCAGTGGTCCGCCCACCTGTACCGCCCGCACGGGCCGCCCGGACAGGGTGCCGCCGCCGAAGCGGTGCACCAGGTCGGTCAGGCGGACGCCGAAGGCCAACTCCACCAGACCACCGCGCCGGATGTTCCCGGCCAGCTGGAAGGGCTGGGTGCCGCGCGAGCGGCCGGCGCCGAAGTCGCGATAGAATGCCGCGCCCTGTGCCAGGATCACCGGGACCGCCGCCAGGGTGAGCACGTTGTTGACAACCGTCGGCTTGCCGAACAGCCCCTCATGGGCTGGGAGCGGAGGTTTCGCCCGAACCTGGCCGCGCCGGCCCTCCAGGCTTTCCAGCATGGCGGTTTCCTCGCCACAGATGTACGCGCCGGCGCCAACCCGCACATGCAGATGGAAGGCGCGATCGGTGCCGTGAATGCCCTCGCCCAACCAGCCCTCGGCCTCGGCGGTGGCAATGGCCGCGCGAAGGGTGGCGATGGCTCGCGGATACTCGGATCGCACGTAGACGAAGCCCTCGCGGGCGCCGACGGCCAGCGCGGCGATGGTCATGCCCTCGATCAGCAGGAAGGGGTCGCCCTCCATCAGCATGCGGTCGGCGAAGGTGCCGCCGTCGCCCTCGTCCGCGTTGCAGCAGATGTACTTCGTGGGACCCGGGGCCTCTCGAACGGTGGTCCACTTGATGCCCGTCGGAAAGCCTGCGCCGCCGCGCCCGCGCAGGCCGCCATGGGTGATCTCGGCGCAGATGGCTTCTGGCGCCATGGTCAGGGCGCGGTCCAGGCCCACGAACCCGCCGTGCGTGCGATAGTCGATCACCGACAGCGGATCGATGACACCGCAGCGGGCGAATGTCAGGCGCTGCTGGTCTTTCAGGTATGCGATGGAGTCGGTGGGGCCGTGGGCCAGGGGATGATGATCAATGGCTTCAAGGAAATCGGCGTCGAATAGGCCGGGCACGTCGTCCGCCGTCATTGGCCCGTAGGCATGGCGGACCCCGTCCGGCCCGACCACCTCCACCATGGGCTCCAGCCAGAACAGGCCGCGCGACCCGGTTCGGACCAGGGTCACGGCCAGGCCGCGCCGGTCCGCTTCGGCGACGATCGCGGCGGCCACGTCATCGGCCCCGACCGAGAGGGCCGCCGTATCGCGTGGCACGGTGACCGTGACCGCGCTCATGGGGCCGCCCGCCGCCGCACGTCGGCAAGGGCATCAAACCGCGCTGGAGTGACGCGGCCGTGGACCACGTCATCGATCATCACCGTCGGTCCCAGGGCGCAGTTGCCGAGGCAGTAGACCACGTCCACCGTAAAGGCATCGTCGGGGGGTGTGCCGCCCCGGTCAACGCCTAGGGATCGACGGACATGGGCGAGCAAGGAGTCGGCGCCGACCGCCTGGCAGGCCTCGGCTTGGCACACCTTGATAACGTGGCGGCCCGGGCGGGCGTGGCGAAGGTCATGGTAGAAGGTGACGACCCCATGCACCTCGGCCACGGACAGGTTGAGCCCCTCGGCCAGCACAGGCACAACGGACGGTTCGACGCAGCCGAACTCGGCCTGAATCGCATGCAAGAGGGGTAACAGGGCGCCGGGCTGGCCCTGATGCTCGGCCACGATGGCTCGCGCCCGTGCCTGCATTTCCCAGTCTCGGTCTTGACCGGTCTCGGCCAGGGACTCGCGTCCGGTCATGGTCTCTCCTGTCGACATCCAGTCGCGCATGACGCCGGAGACGTCGTGCCCGGGTTCCCTCGCCGCCCATCGGTATGTATATCGTTCAGGATCCAAAACCTAACCGGCCGTATCAAGATTTTTGTGTCTCGGTGAGCCGGATGGCGCGCGATCTCTGCCCCCGTCGGCGCGCGCGCTCTCCAAACCCCCTGGATCCATCCCGGTGTTTGGGCGCAGACTCCGGTATGGACCAGGATCAGCAGGTCCGGGAGGAACGAAGCCATGCTTGGACGATGGGGCGGACTTGTCGCGGCGATGGTGCTGACGATATGCGGCTCGGCCCGGGCCGACGACGGGGGGCTGCCGGCGCCCCTCTCCCTCGGGTTCATGCCCTACCTGAATGCCGAGCATTTGATCGAGAAATACACCCCTCTGGCGGAGTATCTGTCGGATGTCCTGGGGCGCCCGGTGAGGATCACCGTGGCGCGCGACTATGCCGAGCACATTCGCCTGACCGGGGAGGACAAGCTTGACATCTCGTTCCTCGGCGGCAGTCCGTACGTGGTCATCGGCGATACCTATGGGCGCAAGCCCCTGCTGGCCCGCTACGCTTTCGACGGACACCCCTCCTTCCGCTCGGTGATTCTGGTCGCCGCTGACAGCCCCATCGAGGACCTTGCGGCCTTGAGTGGTCAGCGCATGGCGTTCGGCAACATCAAGTCCACGCTCAGCACGCAAGTGCCTCTGTTCATGCTCATGCGCGCCGGCGTGCACCTGACCGACCTGGCCGATCATAAACACCTGCGAAATCACGAAAATGTTATTTTTGGCGTGGAGTTCGGTGACTTTGAGGCTGGTGCCGTCGCCGAGGAGGTGTTTCAGGAGAACCATGACCGGCATGTACGCGCGCTGGCGTTTTCACCGGAGGTCTCGACTCATGTGTTCGTGGCCCGGACCACCTTGGATGAGGGTCTTCGAGAGGCCATCTCGAAGGCGCTGACCGGGTTGACGGATGACCCGCGCGCGGCGGTGGTGCTGGGGGCGATCAGTACGCGGCTAACGGGGTTCGTGCCGGCGGCGGACACAGACTACGATCTGCATCGCGAAATTCTGGACACGGTTCTGCCTGTCCTCGAACCGTAGAGCCCGTCCGGAACGTCTCTCGTACCGCTACTCAGTGTGCGTCGAGCTCCGAACAGCATGCCGTATCCGGCGCGCTTCAGGGCTTTCCGGACAGACACTTGCAGCAAATCCCGAGCGATCCGGCACGGATCGAGACGGCAATTTTATTCAATATCAATATACTAGGGTGTTTTCAGCAGGGCTCCGAACACGGATGGACGATCGTTTAAGAAGCGCCTTCCGAGAGGACCGGAGCACGCGATGGAGATCCTTCGGTCGTTTCCCTCCCTCAGTGTCTGTCCGGAAAGCC
>JANQGN010000282.1 GCA_028277295.1 Rhodospira sp. | reverse complement strand
TGCCTCAAGAGCGTCAGATGGCCTGTAAGCCGGGTTCTGTCCCCGCGCGAAACCGCGCGATGGATGGCCATTCATCTGGGACGCCCGTCGCCGGACGCCTCATGCGACATACCCGAACGGCGGCGCGGAAACCCGCCTGCCTCCCACCCGCCTGGCGAACCAGGGGGCTGGGCCGGCCGTTCCAACTCAGCCTTGCTCCCGGTGGGGTTTACCATGCCTCCCCTGTCGCCAGGGGAGCGGTGCGCTCTTACCGCACCCTTTCACCCTTACCCGCCGGCCCACCCCCCTTCGAAGACGAGGAGGGCGTCGGACGGGCGGTTTGCTTTCTGTGGCACTTTCCCTAGGGTCGCCCCCGCCGGACGTTATCCGGCACCGTGTTCCCGTGGAGCCCGGACTTTCCTCCCCAGCGGACACGGACGCCAGGCGCCCACCCCGCCAGGGCGGCCATCCAGCCATCTGACGCCGTCCCAGGATACGATGGCGGCGCGGCGGGTCAAGAACAGGCGCGCGGAGCGCAGCAATCCTCAGGCTGGGCCTGCAACGGCGGCACGTGCCGATGACTCCGGCTCTGATCGTAGATCTTAGGGTGCGCTCGACGGCCACGTATGGGGTCGGCAGCGCACCGTCTCTCCTCTAAACGGTGCGCTGCGCCCCCGCCTATTCCCCGACGGGAAACGGCACCAACCAAAGTCGGCCCGCCTTGCAAGCACGGTGGGCCGGGGCGCGAGCGCACCCTACGGGAGAGGTCGGACCGCAAAGATCAAAGGCCACCCCACCATCATGAGAACGGCTGGCGCGGGGTGCGCATGACGTTACACCGGCCGCGCCATCACGCGCATGGCGGAACCGGCGGAAACACCAGCGTGAACGTCGATCCCTGGTCGGGCGCGCTCACCAGTTCCACGTCGCCGCCGTGACGCTGCACCAGCGACTTGACCAGGGCCAGGCCCAGCCCGGACCCCTCGATCTCGCGGGTTTCGGTGTTGATGGCCTGGCGGAACGCTTGAAAGATGCGCTCGTGGTCCTTGGCGGCGATGCCAATGCCGGTGTCGGCGACAGCCACCCGAACCACGCCCACCTCGTCCTGACAGGCCGAGACCGTGATGGAGCCCCCCGGCGGCGTGAACTTGGCGGCATTGGACAACAGGTTGATGAGCATCTGGCGCACCGATCGGCGATCGGCCAGGAGCTCGATGGACGAGGGATTCAATTCGATGGTCAAGTCCAGCCGGTTGTCCTGCAGCCGTTGTTCAACGATCTTCACGGCCTTGTTGATCTCGTGGCGCAGGTTGAGCGGCACGGCCTCGATCGGCGCATGCCCGGTCTCGATCCGCGACAGGTCGAGGATATCGTTGATCAGGCTCAGCAAGTGGCTGCCGCTGGCGTGAATATCCTCCGCGTAGACGCTGTACTGCGGCACGCCGATGGGCCCCATCAACTCGCCCTTGATGACCTCCGCGAACCCCAGGATGGCGTTCAAGGGCGTGCGCAGTTCGTGGCTCATGGACGCCAGGAAATCGGCCTGGGCCTTCTTGGAGCTCAGCGCCATCTGCAACGCCTCGTCGCGATCGCGTTCGACGCGCAGGCGCTCGGTCACGTCGATCATGACATTGAAAATGCGTTGCGAGCCGGCCAGCGAGATCGCCGAGGCGAAGATCTCGCCGTTGCGGATGGCCCCGGACTTGGTGCGGTAGCACGTGGTGACCTGGCGCGCGCGTCGATCGAGGATCGCCAGCCGCGCCTCCCGCAAGGTGTCAGGGTCGTCAAGCAGCAGCTGGTTCATCGACATGGCCAGCAGTTCGGGCCGGTCATAGCCCAGCATGTCGCAAGCGGTCGCGTTCACCTCCTGGATGTCGCCGGTCTCTGGATCGTTGACGACCATGGCCACCGGTGTCCGCTCGACGATGGTCTTGTACTTGGTCTCGCTGGCCTCCAGGGCGCCCTGGGCCCTTGCCAGCCGGTGCAACAGGCCATTGAACCGGCGCAGCAGGCGGCCCAGTTCGTTGCGCTCGTGACGCTGCGGTACCGGCAGCGGATGGGCATCCGGCCGGTCCGGGTGGATGGCGCTCATATGCCGGGCGATGGCCACGACATGCCGGGAAATGAAGGCGTGCATCACCAGGCTGGTGGCGGCGGCCACCACCAGGATCATGAACAGCAGCACCATGGACTGGTTGGCCAGGCGATCGGCGATGCGGGCCACGAAGGTGGAGTCGTCAAAGGTGATATGAACGCGACCCAGCGTGCCGCGCCATCGGGTCTGGGTGTTGAGGTCGCTCTCATCGAGCGTCAGCACATCGCGCCGGTCCAGGTCCAATAGCCACGCGAGCGCCGCGTGCGGCAGAGACTGCGGACCCTCTCGCTGATCCGAGCCCTCTACCACGAAGGGCCGATCACCGGCCTGCACCACTTCCAGGCGGTTGACGGGCCGGGACTCCAGAACGTCCTTGAGAATCGCCCGGGCCATGTCGGCGTCGAAGTTGAACAGCGCGTTGGAGACACCCGAGCGGAGCGACGCGGCGGTCTGGGCGCGTTGTTGGTCAAAATCGCGTTTCGCCGCCTCGATCTGCCAGACGCCCTGTCCCAAAAGGAACAGCAGCGACGCAACCAGGGCAACAGCGACCACCCGCACGGTTTGTTGCAGGGCAAGCGAGGAAGCCAGCACGGTCGACCTCTCGGTCCGGCACGGCCGGTTAAGGCGGGCCCACACCCCGTCGCGGCGACGCGCGTCGCCCGGCACGTCTCCCGGTCCGGAAGTCTCGGGTGCGGTGTGCGCCGGTGTGGGCTGGGCCGTGGATGAACGACGAACGGTCGGCTCAGGAGCCCTCCGCGAAGACCGTTCGATTCGTGGACGACGCCGTGACGGTCACGTCCAACGGCGCCGGGTAAACGACAGCCACCGGGCCGCCCGCCGGTAGCGGCGCCTGGACAGCCATGAGCCCGAAGGCCATGAGGCCACATCGCATGGGTTCCCCTCCTCGACGGTCATTTCTCTTCTTTGCCTGTTCAGCGTCGGCGCGTGATGATCCCATGCCATTGCATGGCGAGGCCCTCACCCCATGGTCGCGTCACGGGCCGCCGACCCTGATGTCTCGCGTCCGCCCTTGTCACCGACCCGTTCGGTCAACCCGGCACACGCCCTGCGGCGACATGCTCGGGTCCGTCATCACCCATGCCGCGCTAACATTTGTTTAAGGTTCGCCTTTTCCGGGGCACCTGTGCCCTCTGTTTTGTCGTTCATCATGGCAAGGCGGGTTGGCCTGGGTCGCGACGGGCCACGCGCAGGACGTCGGTCCTGGCGAGTGGACACGCAATCACCTCACACCAAGCGGCGATGAGCAAGACTCATCGCAGCGTGATGGTCGCGCCACCTCGACGCCTACCCCGCCAGCGGGCGGCGTCTCACCGGAGGACGGAGGCCAGTCCAGACTGGTCAGCGTGAAGATTTCGGCGGCGACTGGAGTGGCGACGCCACCAACCACGATCGTCTGCGCGACCAAAAGAGGCTGACAGCCGGCCTGTCACGCGATGCGTCATTGCCTCCTCTCCCTGCCCGGGCCGTACCGCCTTGACACATGACATGCGAGCGAAGAGTCACACGCAGACGACGTCCACTGAAACTCTTGTGAACACCTTAAGCGAACGATCACAGCCGCGTAAGGCAATTCTAGGAAGAGCAGTTCTAAACGACTTGGCCTCACCAAGCTCATAACCGAGGATATATAACCAAAATACCGGGAGCATTTCAATCGTCATAGCGGAGGTTTGCTAATCTATATTCAGAGACCATCCTCCTGTCTGCGGCAATCACATTATTTTGGTGTTGCGTGGCCAAGGAATGCGCTCCATAATGCACCAATGTCAAATAGGGGGCAAGACTTTGTCTTGACTCCACAACAAAATCGTCATGATGCCCTGCAATAAACGGCACCCTGACTCGATTTCATCACAGTGGCCGCCATTGCCGCCAGAGAGGGAATCATGCGCTTCAAGTCGGTGACACACCCGATCGTACTGGCGTCCACTATGCTGGCTTTCGCATTCATGGGACTTCTCCTGGGCGGCATCCTTATGGTGGTGAATCAGGCGCAAGTCGACAGCCTGACCGCCCGGGCCCGCAACATGGGGACGCTGACCGCCGAAATGCTGTCGTCGCCCATGTGGAACCTGAACCAGGCGGAGTTGGAGCGGCTGCTTGGGCTGCTGGAGGACGACGCGGACCTGTACGGCGCCGTGGTCCTGGAAAAGCACACGGTGATGCACAGCATCGGCGCCCCCCTGGACGCGGCGACGACGCCAGGCGACCTGATTCACGCCGATCTGCCGATCAACCATGTGGATTCGAAGGAGCCCATCGGCGCCTTAAAGATCGCCTTTTCCAAGGCCAATCTGGAAGCCGCCTCCTGGCGTCTGGCCCGCATGGCAATCCTCATCATGAGTGGCTTGGCGGCCGTGCTCGCGCTGCTCGTCTGGTTCGTGATGAACCATCTGATCGGGCCGCTGCGGGGGCTCACCCGGGTCATGGACGACCTTTCGCGGGACAATCTCGACGTGGACATTCGCCACGACACCCGCCGCGACGAAATCGGCGCGGTGGCCCGCACCCTGCTGGCCTTCCGCGAAAATGCCCTCGCCCGCCGCCGACTGGAGGCGGAGCAAGCCGCCGAGCAGCGGCGCAACGCCCGCCGGGTCAAAAGCGAGATGGTGGCCCTAACCAACGCCCTTGACGAACAGGTGCGCAGCGTCATCACCATCGTCGAGCGGCAGGCCCAGGTGATGCATGACTCGGCGGTCCAGATGCGACACTCCATTACGGCGACCGAGGAACGTGCCGGCGCCGCCGCCGATGCCTCCCGCGATGCCGCCAGCAATGTGGACGCGGTGGCCGCCGCCTCGGAGGAAATGTCCAGCTCCATCGACGAAATCAGTCAGCAGGTGTCCAACGCCACCACCATCGCCCATCGCGCGGTGGACGAGGCGGAGCACACCAACGAGAGGATCGAGGGCTTGGCTCAGGCCGCCGACAAGATCGGCGAGGTTGTCAATCTGATCAGTGACATCGCCAAGCAGACCAACCTGCTGGCCCTGAACGCGACGATCGAGGCGGCGCGCGCGGGCGAGGCGGGCAAGGGCTTCGCCGTGGTGGCCAACGAGGTCAAGACCCTGGCCACCCAGACCGCCAAGGCCACCGAGGACATCGCCGAGCAGATCGGCGACATGCAGGCCGCCACCCGCGAGGCCGTGGGCGCCATTCAGGGCATCGTCAAGGTGATCGGCGAGATCAACGAGATCACCACCTCGGTCTCGGCCGCCGTCGAGCAACAAACCGCCGCCACCCGCGAGATCAGCAACAGCGCCCAGCAGGCCAGCGCCAGCACACAGGACTCGGCCGGCAACATCGCCGAGGTGTCCAACAGCGCCGGTGTCACGGGCACCCATGCCAATGAGGTGCAAACCGCCGCCGAGGAGGTGCTTTCGCGCGTGCGCCACATGCAAGAGTCGCTGGAAAAGATCATGCACGCCGGCAGCGACGAGGACCGGGCAACCCATGCCCTGCAGACCCTCAACGTGGCGGTCTCGGTGGACGTGGGCGACGGTCGCGCCCAGGCGTGTCTGTTGCAGGACCTCTCCGCCAGCGGCGTGGGCACCCTGGACCGGGCGTTGCCCCTGGAGCGCGGCCAGGCGTTCCGCCTCAGCGTGCCCGACCTGGGCGGCATCGCCGGGACCGTCGTCACGCGAACCGACACCGCCACCCATATCCGCCTGGATCCCAGCGAGGACGAGTTACGGCGGCTGGGTGCCTTCCTCAACAGCCGAACCATGCGCCGCGCTGCGTAGGGCCCATCCCGAGCGATCCGGACCGGATCGCCCTGGAAGACCTTATGGGGACGATTTGCCCCAATATCAATCTGTTAGAGCCCATCCGGAAAGTCTCGAAAACCGCAATATGTTGTGTGACAGTGCCCGGATGGCATGCCGTATGTGGTGTCTTTCAGGGCTTTCCGGACAGACACTCAGAGCCCGTCCGGAACGTCACGGGCGGCGACGGTTTTCCTGATCGGGCATACCCCGTCGACGGCTTTTTCAAGGGCGCACTGGCGTGAGCCCCTGCGTGGTTCACGTCGCCTATCCCAACGGTCATTAAGAGTAACCGCTGGAGTCCATCGCCGGCCCGCTTCCCCGGGTTTCGCCCACGAAAAAGGGCGCCCCCATTTGGTCACTGGGGCGCCCTGCAAAGCCTTGATATTGCTTCGGAAACTGGAGCGGGCGATGAGATTCGAACTCACGACCCCAACCTTGGCAAGGTTGTGCTCTACCCCTGAGCTACGCCCGCATCTAGTATGTTGTGTCGCTTACCGGAGGGTACGCCGCTGTTTGAGGCGCGGTGTCGGTAAACCACCCGGCTCGTCAACGTGTCCCGTCGCCGTGCCGAGGTGCGCGACTATACTCAGCCACGGTCGCTTTGCAATAGCCAATTTGCCGTACCCGGCAAAAAGTCGGCGGCGCGGACGGTGTCCGCTGCTGGCCCCGGGCTAGCCGGGGCCAGCCGGCCTGTTCTCTCTTGCCTCGCGCGCGCGCGCGGACCATGTATGGGCGCAGCGACGGCTCCCGGGACCCGGCGGCGCCCGAGGATGACTCCGCCAGCGCGATCTTTCACCGCCTCTCACCGAACGCAGCAACGGACACGACGATGGCACTGATACTCGACGGCGAAAGCACCACGGTGAGCACCTCCGCCCCGGCCGCCGGTGGCGATGTGATCAAGGACGCCACCACCGAGACCTTCATGGCTGACGTGATCGAGGCCTCCCGCCAGGTTCCGGTGGTGGTGGACTTCTGGGCCCCTTGGTGCGGTCCGTGCAAGACCCTCGGCCCGATGCTGGAGAAGCTGGTTCGCCAACTTGGCGGCGCGGTGCACATGGTCAAGATCAACGTCGACGAGAACCAGGCCCTGGCCCAGCAGTTGCGCATCCAGTCCATTCCCACCGTCTACGCCTTCCGGAACGGCCAGCCGATCGACGCCTTTCAGGGCGCGTTGCCGGAAAGCCAGATCAAGCAGTTCCTGTCGCACCTGACCGGTGGCGCCGCCAATCCCATCGATGCCGCCCTGGCCCAGGCCAAGGAGGTTCTGGACAGCGGCGACGCCGAGGGCGCGCTTGCGCTCTATCAGCAGGTGTTGCAGGCCGATCAGGGCAATCCCTCGGCCATCGCCGGCTACCTGCGGGCGCTGATCGCCGCCGATCGCCGCGCCGACGCCGAGCAGATTCTGGCCCAGTTGCCGGCCGACATCCTGGCCGACAAGGAGGTTGCGGCCGTCAAGACCAAGCTGGAACTGTCCGCCCAGGGCGCCGGTCCGGTGGAGGCGTTGCGCGGCCGCGTCGACACGGCGCCGGATGACCATCAGGCGCGGTTCGACCTGGCCAATGCCCTGTTCGCCGACGATCAGGCCGAGGCGGCCGTGGATCAGTTGCTTGAGTTGTTCCGCCGGGATCGAGACTGGAACGACGACGCGGCCCGCCAGCGCCTGTTCAAGGTGTTCGAGGCGCTGGGTCCGACCCATTCGGTGACCCAGTCCGGGCGTCGACGTCTGTCCGCCCTGGTGTTTTCCTGAGGGCCGCCGTCCCCCGCCGCCAGGCTCACAGGACTGGGGGCCGCGCGGCACCGGGCGTCGCGGCGCGTGGGTCCGCCTCTTCCGGCGGCTCTCTCCGGCCGCCCCCTCCGACTGAACGAAGGTCATTGTGCATGGCGCGCACCTTTCAACCCCGGTTCGAAGACCTGCCGGGCGTCGTGCCCGTGTTCCCCCTGACCGGGGTGCTGCTCCTCCCGGGTGGGCGCTTGCCGCTCAACGTGTTCGAGCCCCGGTACCTGAACATGGTCGAGGATGTGCTCGGTCTCGGACGCATGCTGGCCATGGTTCAACCGCGCGAGGACTCCGGCGAGGCCATGGAGGCAAGCCCGGACCTGTATTCGGTCGCCTGCCTGGGGCGCATTATCTCCTTCGAGGAAACCCCGGAGGGGCGGATCCTGGTGACCCTGCTGGGGCTGAACCGCTTTCGCATCCAGGACGAAGAACCATTGGTTCGTGGCTATCGACGGGTGCGCGCCGACTACCGTGACTATGCTCAGGATCTGGCTGAACCCGGCGCGGTGACCATCGATCGCGCTAGGCTCTTCTCGGTTCTGCAACCGTTCGCCACCCGCCGGGGCCTCAATTTCAACTGGGACCTGATGCGCGAGGTGGAGAACCGCCCCCTCATCACGGCCCTGGCCATGGTGTGTCCGTTCGAGCCGCGGGAGAAACAGGCCATCCTCGAGGCCGTCTCCGCCCAGGCGCGCGCCGACCTGCTGCTGGCGCTGCTGGAGATGGGCGCCATCGAAAGCGGCGACAACGGCAGTCAACGGCAGTAGGATCGCCGCCCACCGCCACCGCCGCGAGACGAGGTCGTCACGGCCCGCCCGTTCCACAGCCCGCGAGGGATTCGCCATGACCGACACCGATTCCCAAGATGCTCTCCAGGACGAGGATCTGTCGCCGCAACTCGATCCCAAGCTGCTGCAGATTCTGGTCTGCCCACTCGGCAAGGGGCCGCTGGAGTACGACCGCGAGAAGCGCGAGTTGATCAGCCGACAGGCCGGCCTGGCCTACCCCATCCGTGACGGCGTGCCGATCATGTTGATCGACGAGGCGCGGCGCCTGGACGAGCCGGCCCCCGGGGGCGGCGCGCCGGCGGCATGAGCGGCGCTCACGGTCCCGGCGCCCCGGTGGATATCGCCGTCAACCGCGCCGACAAGACCCTGACTCTGACCTGGCCCGACGGCGCCTGTCACGTGTTGCCGGCAGAGTTGTTGCGCGTGTGCAGCCCGTCGGCCGAGGTCCAGGGGCATCACCCCGACCAGCGGCAGGTTGTGGCCGGGCGGCGCCAGGTGGGCATCATCGGCCTGGAACCGGTGGGCCGCTACGCCATCCGCATCGTCTTCGACGACCTTCACGACACCGGCATTTATAGCTGGGACCTGCTGCGTGACCTGGGCACGCGTCGGGACGCCCACTGGGCCGCCTATCTGGACGACCTGGCGCGGACCGGCAAGAGCCGGGATCCGTGAGAGGCCCCCGTCGCCTGACAGTCCGTGCTGGCGGGATCGGCCTTGCGCTGCTATCAGGGCCACTCGCCATCTGGACCCGTTCGCATCCGTAGCCGTTGCAAGGCCCCCATCATGACCGAGACCATCACCGATACTCAGACCGATCGTGACCCCTCGTCCGACCCCATGCCGCGGGGCCGCCTGGCCGGGCGTGTCGCGCTTGTGACCGGCGCGTCCCGGGGCATCGGCCGCGCCGTGGCCCGCCGCTTCGCCGCCGAGGGCGCCCACGTGGTGGCCGTCGCCCGCACCCTGGCGGCCCTGGAGGAGCTTGATGACGAGGTCCGCGCCGACGGCGGCCAGCCGCTGATGCTGGTGGCCGAGGACCTGACGGACCACGAGAAGATCGATCAGATTGCCGTGGCCCTGGCCAAGCGCTTTGGCCGCCTGGACGTGCTGTTGGGGAACGCCGGCCTGCTGGGCCGGCTCGGTCCACTGGGGCACATGGACCCGGAGATGTTCGACCGGGTGCTGAACGTCAACCTGACGGTGAACTGGCGACTGATCCGCGCCCTGGACCCGCTGCTGCGCCAGTCCGAGGCCGGCCGGGCCATTTTCGTGACCTCGGGCGTCGGCCATGAACCGCGCGCCTACTGGGGGGCCTATGCCATCTCCAAGGCAGGGCTGGAGATGATGGCCGGGGTCTACGCCGCCGAAGTGCTCAAGACCAACGTGAAGGTCAACCTGATCAACCCGGGGCGTACCCGCACCGGCATGCGCCGCGAGGCCTACCCGGGCGAGGATCCCGAAACGCTGCCGGTGCCCGAGGCCCACGCGGACGCCTTCGTGCGGCTGGCCGCCGCCGACTGTCAGGAGCACGGGGCGCTGATCGACCTGGCGGCGCCGGGCTAATACCAGGCGGCGATGAGCCAGACTCATCGCCGCCGTGTCTTTCGCGCCATGAGGCGCGACGGCCAGTCGGCCTTGCCAGACTGCGGTGAGGTCACCTCACCGCAGTCTGGTATAAGAGCCCGTCCGGAAAGCCCAGAGCACCCCATGAAGAGAGGTCGTTCCGGGACATGCAACAACACATCGTGATCGCCGAGTCCGTCCGGACGGGTCCTCACTCCGGCAAATGGGCAAGCAACCGGTCCACGTCCTCGCCCGAGGTGTAATGGACCATCGAGGCCCGCACCACGCCGTCATCCGGATCCAGGCCCAGGGCCTGAAGGCATCGCCAGGCATAGAAGTGCCCATGCCGCACAGCCACCCTTTGGTGGCGCAGGTGCTCCGCCACCATCCGCGAGGGCAGGCGATCATGGACGAAGGCCACGGTGGGCGAGCGGTGCGGCCCGGCCTCGCGCGGCCCGATCACGTGGATCGACGGATGCGCGCTCAGCCCCGCCAACAGGCGCGCGGTCACGGCGTGCTGGTGATCCTCGAACAGGCCGAACACCGCCTTGACGCGATCCCGCGCCGACCGGTCCGATCCGTCGCCGAAGTGGTGCCGGTACAGGTCGTCAAGATAGTCTGTGATGCCGGCCAGCGCGGCGGTCAGTTCGTGGTTGGGTCCGCCCGGGTTGATGGCCAGGGCGCCGGTGCCCGCCAGGAACATGTGGTTCTGGTTTTCCAGCCGCGCCAGCAGCCCATGCCGGACGGCCAGCACACCCACATGAGGGCCGAACACCTTGTAGGCGCTGAACGCGTAGGCGTCGGCGTCCAGCGCCGCCACGTCCACAAGCCCATGGGGGGCATGGGAGACCCCGTCCACGACCGCCAGCGCCCCGGCCTCGTGGGCCAGGGGCACCGCCGCGCGGACGTCGCAGATGGCGCCGGTGATGTTGGAGGCATGGGGGAAGCAGACAAGGCGGGTGTTTTCTGACAGGACCGCCTCCAGGCCCTCCAGCGACAAGGCCCCCGTCTCCGGGTCGAAGCGCCACTCCCGCACCGTGGCGCCACGCCGGGTAAGGCGCCGCCAGGGGGTGACGTTGGCCTCGTGGTCCAGGTTGGTGACCACCACTTCGTCGCCGGACTCGATCAGCATCGACAGGGCATTGGCGAGCACGTGCAGAGTGGTGGTGGTGTCGGCGCCGAGGACCAGGGCCTCGGCCTGGGCATTGATCAGCGCGGCCATGGCGTTCGTGCCCTCGGCCATCATCTCGGTGGCCAGGGCGGAGGCCGGATAGGGCGCCCCCGGCTGAACCTTGGCGGCGGTCATGAACCGGACCAGCCGGTCGATCACCGCGCGCGGCACATAGGCGCCGCCGGCGTTCTCGAAAAACGCCCAGTCGGCGCAGGTGTCGGTGGAAAAGGCTGGAAAGCGGGCGCGCGCGGCGTCCACGTCGAGGGTAACGGCGGCGGCCTCGGCGCCGGCCGCGGCAATGGAATCGGTCATGGGGTCTCCGCGGGGATCGGATCAGGAAACGGTGTGGCGGCCGTCATGACTGAGACAGCATCACCAGGGTCAGGAAGCAGCCCACCACCAGGGCCATCAGACCGCCACGGCCGCGTTCGTCGGCCATCAGTTGACGCAGCGTCCGGCGCAGGTAGCCGTTCAGGCCGCCCGGCTCGGCCAGGCTGGCCGTCCGCAGGGCGTCCCAGGCCTCGGTGACATGCGAGTCCTCCGGGGTCTCGGCACGGGCGGCACCGCGCAGTTCCTCAAGGAACTCCCCGAGGGGCGACACACCGTCCGGCCGGCCACGGGGGAAGCGGGCGTTGCGGGGCACCACCACCTGACCGGTCAGCACCGGTGCCCCGGCGCCGTCCTCTCCCTTACCGGGCAGGGCCCGCCGCACGGCCTCCATGGACTCATCCAGCCGCTTCAGCGGATTGCGAAAGTGATAGCGCTCCAGCCCCAGATCCTGACGCCACGTGCGCCCGCGCGCGCCGCCCACCAGGCGGCCGCCGCGCATCACCGCCTCCAGCACCACGAAACCCGTGGGCAAGCGAACCACGTGATCCACCTGGCAGAGCGCGCCGCGCGGCCCGGGTAACACCACGTCATTCAACGCGGTCAAGCCAGCGCGTTTCAATGCGCGGGCGACCCGCCGCTGCGCCCCGTCGTGCCGCATCCAGGGGCCCAGCGTCATGTAGAGGCCAGACATGACCAGGGAGATGGCGACAACCCAGATCATGAGCCACCAAAGGGGGGGCTTCATCCATTGGAGCAGCTCAGGATCCATGACGGCGCGCCACCCTCCCCGCATTTGCGCCGGCCCGCGCCACGGCCACTGCGGGTCGCCTGTCTTGACCGCTTGGGACCGACGTGGCCATTCTTCCACCCGCTCGTGGATGCCCTTGGAGGTCCGATGCCCCTGGATCTGAGCCGGCTTTGCCTTCTGGTGGTGGACGATAACCCCCACATGCGCCGCATCGTCAAGGAAATCCTGCGGACACTGGGCGTCGGGGCGGTCAAGGACGCCAGCGACGGGGCGG
>JANQGN010000226.1 GCA_028277295.1 Rhodospira sp. | reverse complement strand
GGCCGCGCATCTGACTCAGTTCCGGGGCAGCAATCAGGGCAACGGCGGGGACCTGACGGCCCCGCTGTCGACCCTCACCGGCCAGGGCACCCATGCCGGGCTGATCGCCGCGTTCCTGACCCGGTACTACGGCTCCGGCGGCCAGTGGGCCGCCTGCGACGAGCCCCTGACCACGACCACGACGCGCGCCCGCATGGCCCTGGTGACCGTCCACCTGGACGGCGAGCCCTACATCATCACCGACATCGGCATCCGAATGCTGTCCCCGCGCGAACTGTTCCGCGCCCAGGGGTTCCCGGATTCTTGCCAGATCGACCTGACGGTGGACGGACGTCCGCTGTCGAAAGCCGACCAGGTGCGATGCGCCGGCAACAGCGTGTGCCCGCCGCTGGCCGCCGCCTTGGTGCGTGCGAATGTGCCCGAGCTTGCGGCCGGCGCCGACACGCGGGAGGCGGCCGCGTCATGAGTAGACTTCTCCAACTGATCGAGGACGCCGAAGCCCGCCTCGCGCACCTGAAGCGCCTAGCGGCCGCCGCACCGTGTGTGGAGGTGGGGCACGACTGGATGTTTGTTGGCGGCGCGAACGCCGGCTGCGGCCCCGATTGCTGCTGCAGCGTGCCAGTCCGTGAATGTCGGCGGTGCGGTGACTGCGACTATGGCGACACCGACGAGGCCAAAGAAATCATGCGGGTATGCCGCGAAAGCGCGGCCGAGGATGAGGTGGCATCATGACCACCCGCCGCCTAGCACCACACGAGATGCCTGGCTGGCCCCGATCCATGGGTCTGGAGCTGGCGGCCGCCTATGTGGGGCTGTCACCCAGCACCTTCCGGGCGCAGGTCGACCGGTCAGGTAGCACGGCCCCACAGCCGATTGCGCTCACTGCGGGGCGTCGGGTGTGGCTGAAGGAGGATCTGGACGCCTGGCTGGACCGAGCGGCCGGTCGGGGAACGACTGCCGCGGGCACCGGCGAAGCGTGGCTGGAGTCCTTGTCGGCATGACCCCCGTTCCGCTCCCCTACCTCCAGGTCTACCGGTCGCGCGGGAAGGTTTTCGCCTACTACCGGCGCGGCAAGCGGCGGGTCCGGGTGACGGACGTGGACGGCACCCCGGTGGTGCCGGGCGATGCGGCGTTTGTCGCGGCCTACCAGCGCATCCACAAGACCTTCGAGGACGCGGGTCGCACGAAGCGCCCGTCGGCGGCCGTCGGCACCCTGGCCCACCTGATCGACCACTACCGGGAGTCGGCCGATTACAAATCAAAAGCCCCGAAGACGCGGAAGGACTACACCGGCTACCTGGACCTGTTGAAGCAGAACCACGGCCACTTGCCGATCAAGACCATGCCGCGCGAGTTCGTGTTAGCCTTGCGCGACAAGTATGCAGATACCCCCCGAAAGGCGAACTACATCCTGCAGATCCTGAGGCTGTTGTTCAGCTACGCCGTCGATCGGTCCAGCACCTTCGGAGTGACCGCTAATCCAGCCGCGCGCCCGAGACGGTTCAAGAGCGGTGACGGCCATCGGCCCTGGGAAGAAAGTGAAGTGGCTCTTTTCCGAGCGCGCTGGCCGCTCGGGTCCTGGGAGCGGACCGCGTTCGAGCTGGCGCTGAACACCGCGCAGCGGGGCGGCGATGTGTTGGCCACGACCTGGGGGCATGTCGAGGGGGGCGCCGTGCGAGTGCACCAGCAGAAGACCGGAGTTCGTCTCGGCTTGCCGGTGAGCCGCGACTTGGCCGCGGCCCTGGACGCTTGGCGCCAAACGCGGAGCGGTGGCGAGTTGGACCGGGAGTCCCGGATTCTCGGGACCATTACCGTTGATCGCTTCCGGCACCGCATGGCGGCCTCGTACAAGGCAGCCAAAGTGAGCGACGTCACGACACACGGTTTGCGCTACACGGCCGCTACGAGGGTGTACGAGCTACTGGGGGACTGGGAAGGGGTCGCCGCGATCACCGGACATGCCACCATGCAGATGGCGATGAAATATAGTGCCCAGCGCCGTGCGGCACGGCTGGCTATTGACCGCCTTGACGCGGCGACGTCGGAACAAAATGTGCAGAACGAGAAAGACGGGAACGGACCAGCGAGTGTCTAGCGCCCCTTTTGGGACTGTCTAACATCATGTTCGCTGGCCCATAACCCCTTAAAATATGGCGCGCCCGAGAAGATTCGAACTCCTAACCTTCTGATCCGTAGTCAGATGCTCTATCCAGTTGAGCTACGGGCGCATCGTATCGCCGAAACGTGGTAGATAAGCCACATCACCGCTAAGCGGCTATCCCGAGTGGCGCCTCGTCGTCCGGCGAGGGGCGTGTGATACTGAAAACCCGGGTTCGATGCAAGGGGGAAAGTGCGCTGCCAGGGCTCCGAACGCGGATGGACGATCGTTCATGAGTCACGATCCGAGAGGGTCAGGACCATAGATGGAGATCCTTCGGTCGCTTCGCTTCCTCAGGATGAAGCCCTTAAAAAGTGAAAGTCCTCATCCTGAGCGTCCGCAGGACGCGAAGGATCTCCCTCGGAGCCATGGGCCCTTACAGACCGGTCATCCGAGGTCGGAGCCCCGCGACCAGGACACCGCGCCCCGAAGACACCCCCTGTTACCGCGCCGCCCGCACGAAGCGGCGGTATTCGGCCTTGTCCGCGTCAAAGGTGATGACCGTATTGTCGGGCACGGAACTCGTGACCCAGACGTTGCCGCCGATGATCGATCCCCGGCCGATGGTGGTCTCGCCGCCCAGAATCGTGCACCCCGCATAAAGAACCACATCGTCCTCGATGGTCGGGTGGCGTTTCACCATCCGGCCCTTGATCAGCCGTCCTTCGGCGTCCTTGTTGAAGGACAAGGCCCCCAGAGTCACCATCTGGTAGACTTTCACATTACTGCCGATCTCACAGGTCTCGCCGATGACCACGCCCGTCCCATGGTCGATGAAAAAAGAGTCACCGATGTCGGCGCCAGGATGAATGTCAATTCCGAAGTGCATATGTGCGTATTCGGAAATCAACCGGGGTATCAAGGGAACACCGCGCAGATACAGCTCGTGGGCCAGGCGGTACATGGCGATCGCCTGGATGGACGGGTAGGCGAGGATCACCTCCTCAACACTAGCTGCCGCAGGATCACCAATATAGGCGGCGCGGACATCCTTATGAAGCAAGCGCCGAACTTTTGGAAGACTGGATATGAAGTCCAAGGAGACATGTTCCGCACGGGCCAGAGTCTTCTGCATTTCCTGTCCCATGCAGCCGATGCAGGCACACCGAGCGAGTTGTCTCGCCAGACCTTGATGAATCTTATCGAGTTGATAGCCGCACCACGATTCGACGTTGCCCCGGTGTATATTGTCGTCACCATCGTAAAAGCCAGGAAAGATCAGTCGCAGGATGCGGTTGACCAATTCCATGACTTCCGCCCGCGTGGGCAGGTTTTTCTCGTCCAGGTGATTGGTTCCACCATCCTCGTGATAGGTCGCCAGGATCTCGGCCTGTACCCGACGGATTTCCCGCCCATAGTCCGTTACGATGAGGTGCGTCATCCCGCTCCTCCGCGTCGATGGATGATCCCACCCGAACCGCCGCCCGATCCTGACGCGGCCGGAAGCGTGCCTTAGGGCCCGTTGACAACTAGAGCATGGTGCGCGATTTCTGAATCGCCCAGCATGCCCTAAGTGTCTGTCCGGAAAGCCGTGCATAACACCACATACGGCCTGCGATCAGGGTACCGACACACACCCATATTGCGGTTGCCGAGACTTTCCGGACGGGCTCTAAGTGTCTGTCCGGAAAGCCGTGCATAACACCACATACGGCCTGCGATCAGGGCACCGACACACACCCATATTGGGGTTGCCGAGACTTTCCGGACGGGCTCTAACAATTTGTTTTTCAAGCAAGTCGTCGTCGCGATCTGTGCCAGATCGCTCGGGATTTGCTCTAACATTCTGATATTGAAGCAAATCGTCGTCGCGGTCCGATCCGGATCGCTCGGACTCTGCTCTCTAGCCCCCGGCGATCGGCATCATCAGCGTGACTTCGTCGCCGTCGTTCAAGGGCAATGGCGTTTGCAGATCGGCTTGGCGGTCGCCCACGAACACCAGGAGAACAGAGCGAAGGGCGCCGCTTTCCTCCAGGATCGTGCGGGCGACCCCGGCATAACGGGTGCAGATGGTGCTGAGAAGAAAGTCCTGGACCGTGGTCCCGGCCTCGACCTCGACAACCTCGCGCGAGGTCCCGGCGGCCTTCTTAAGCTGGGACATATAGGAAACCGCGACTTGCATGCCTGACTCCTCTGGTAAAGGTGATCAATCAAGGCTCAGGTCTTGTTCCAGGCGACCGTCGCCGTCGGAAAACTGTCGTTGGATGGAAGATAGGGCTTGATGTCGATCACCGGGGTCCCGTCGACACAGTCGAAACCGCCGGTCCGCAACAGAAGCCCCTCGCGCCCCAGAAGAGGAACCACGCTCAGCCCTATGGGATTCGGACGCATCCCCGTCCGGGTGGCGAAGACCCCACGCACCTTGCCGTCTACCGCCGTGGGCCGGGACAGGCCGGATCGATCGGCCTGATCAAGCCAGAACAACACGATCAGATGTGACGCGCTATCCACGTCCAGCAATGCCTCGGCAAAGGCGGGAAAGACCTCCAGGGAACAGGGCTCGGTGCAGAAGCGGCTGTTCTTGGGGCACTCTTCCAGGGTTTGGTACGGGGTGTGGGCTCGTCCCACCGCATGCATCGTGACCCTGTCCAGGTCTTGCGTCATGGTCATGTCCGTGCTCCCTCCACGACCTTGCTTCGGATTTCTGAAGCGATGGCGACCGTCGCGCCAGCGGACGACGGCGTCACACCGCCCCCTCGGCGGCGCGGAGAGAGCGAACCTCTCCCACCGTGTCATCGACGATACCGGTGGCCATCCCCGAATACAGTTCCGGCTGGCGCGCCACGGCCACGTCATGTTCCTCAAGAACCGGAGCGACCTCCGGCACATCCCGGAGAATATCCACCAGGCTCACCTGCTGGTCCACCGCCGTCTGCCCGGCCTGGTGAAGTATTTCCTGGGCTTTGACCTTGCCGATCTTTCCGGCCAGTCGAAACATCAGCCATTCGGACGCGACGAGATCGCCATGAAGGTTGAGATTGTGCAACATGCGCTCGGGGAATACTTCCAGTCCCCCAATCACCTGGTCGAGGTAGGCGGTCGCCGTTCCGGCGTAGATCGCGATCTGCGGCACGGCCATCCACTCGGACCACAGAGCGCGGGGGTCGCGTTCGTTCTGCTGCGACATCGCTTCCATGACCACGGACAGCAAGCCGCGCACATGAGAGGCCAGGACCACAATGCGCTGACATAGAACCGGATTGCGCTTGTGCGGCATGGTCGAACTGCTCATCGCCCCGGGACTTGCCGGCGGCTCGCGCAGCTCGCCGACCTCGGTTCGCCCAAGCTCGAACACTTCGTTGGCGATCTTGGCCTGCGAGACGGTGGCCATGGCCAGAACAGCGCAGATATCGGCGATGTTGTCGCGCGCGGTGTGCCAGGACTGAAGGCAGTACGTCAGGCCCAGCTTGGCCATCAGCCGCCGTTTGACGTCCGGACCTTGGTCACCCAGGGCCGCGAGCGTGCCAACGGCGCCGCCGAACTGACCGAACAGGCCATCGTCGGAGACCCGCTTCACCCGTTCGATGTGCCGGCGGATTTCGCCCAGCCAGATCGCCGCCTTCATCCCGAAGGTGATCGGAATGGCCTGCTGACCATGGCTGCGGCCGATCATGGGGGTCTCCCGATGGCGCTCGGCCAGGGCCAGCAACGCCGCCTCCACCGACCGCAGATCGCGCAGCACGATGGCCAGCGTATCTCGCAGTTCGAGCACAATGCCGGTGTCAACAACGTCCTGGGTTGTCGCCCCATGGTGAACGAACTCGCCGTGCTCCGGCCCGCAGGCGGCTCGCAGCGCCTTCAGGACCGGCATGACGGAGTTACGGCTTGTCTGATACCCCGCGCGGATGGCCTCCAGGTCGAGCCGCTCCAGGGTCGCGGCGTCGACGATGCGGGCGGCGGCGGCCTCCGGAATAATGCCGAGGTCCCCCTGTGCCTCAGCCAGGGCGGCCTCGAACCGCAACCAGCGGCCGATCCGTGTGCGTTCGTCGAACACGGCGCGCAACTCCGGGGTGGAGTACGCGTCCGCCTGAAGCTCGAAGTCGATGGGATGAACCGCCATCTTGTCCTCTTGGCTCGTCGCTCTCCGCCGGTGACGGGACGACCTGGTTCGTCGTATCAGACCATCGGCCTTTTCTCTTGCGGCGCCCGGTAGGGTGCGCTCGACCACCTCGACAGCGGCGGGCAGCGCACCACCGACCGGTGAGATGGGTGCGCGGCGCCCGACGGCGCGAGCACACCCCACAAGAGAAAACCATCGGTCACGGTCAACGTCCTTTGGCATCAGACCGAATAGGGTTTCGCGCCATGCGTGGGCGGACCTTGCTCGACCAGACGCAAGGCAACCTCGGTCGGCGTGATGTCCTGATCGCGCGCGGCGGACAGCAGCCGCGCGACCATGCCGTCCATGGAGGTCTTGATGAACGCCAGAACCTGCGCGGCTGTCGGCCTGGCGGATGGGCCGAACAGCCCCTTCATGGCCACCGACCCGCCGCTCCCCGCGACGAAGCAGGGCAGCGTCGGGACGCCGCGACGGTGAAGCATCCGCGCGGCCTCGGCCGTTACCGCCAGGTTGGCGCCGGGCACGATGCCCTTGGCCCTGACCGCGTCCACGGTCTGGGCGGTGACGGCATTCTCGACGGCCTCCAGAAGCAAGACATCGCAGGGCGTCTCAAGAACAGCCTCCCGGGGCACCACATCCACTTCACCGCCGCCCGTCGCCTCGGGATGGGGAAGAAGCGTGCCCTCGGCCCGCAGCAGAACCGCCATGTCCAGCCCTCGACCGGACCGGTCGATCAGGCACTTCTCCGCATCGGCCACGGCAACGATGCGCACGCCGGCCTCGACCAGAGCCACAATGCTCGCCTTGGCCAGTGTCCCGAACCCCTGCACGGCGGCGCTCGCCTCGGTCCGGGCGATCCCCAGGTTGTCCAGCACCGCCAACGCGGCCATGCCCACGCCCCACCCGGCGCGCAGGCCGCCCAGCGTCCAGTCGCCGTGCGTCCTCTCCCCCAGCACCGCATAGCGCTGGTCATACGCCTCCAGGGTCATGCCCTGGGCGTTGGCGATGGCCACCTTGATGGATGGTACCCCGATCTCCTGGGCCAGCCGTTCCAGGGTATCCATCCGGGTATTGAGATCAGCGCCCATCGAGTAGGACGTCAGCAGATACGGCTTGATGGCGGCCATGAACCGGGCCACGGCGGCATCCTTCCCCGGGGACGCGGGGTCGTAGGCCAGCCCAGACTTGGCGCCGTTGATGGGCATGTCCCAAACCCGCATCTTCCGGCTCATGTTCCGCGCCATGCCCTTCAAGGCGTCGGCCGTCAGGTCCTTCTGCACGCGCAGTCCACCGGCGCACAGGTCATGGTCGGTCCCGTCGATAACCAGCCATCCCTTGAAGCCCTCCTGGGGGTCGGTGTATTCGACGACAAGGGCGGGATCCGCGTCCGACATGCTCATGTTCTCCATGGTTTAACTGATCTCAGTGAAGACGGGAGGCAGCGTCACGCGTTCGCGCCGACCACGCCGAGATCGCCCGGACCGGCCGGCACCGTGCTGGCGAGGGCATGCCTCGCCCGGGCGACGACACCGTCAATCAGGCGCCCCGCGCTGCCCAGGTGGTTGCCTGGCGTCACCGAGGCGATCAGCGCCTCGCGGTCGAAGTGGTCGGCCACGCGCGGATCGGCCAGCAGCCGGTCGACCAGCGGGCCGGCGGAGTCGCCCTCTGAAAAAACCGCGTCATAGACGGCCTGATAGGCCGCGGTCTTGCCAAGGCGCGCGCCAAGCAGGAACATCAGGGCCTCGGAACAAATGAACTGGGCCGCGTCGTCGACGTTGGCGGTGATCCGCCCGCGATCGATAACCAGTCCCCGCAGCACCTTCTTCATGAGCGCCAAGGCGGCGGCGGTGTGCAGCACGGCGTCGGCGACGGCCACCCATTCGAGACGCACGGCTCGGTAGTCACGCTCGTGTTCGTTGCACAAAGCCTCGAAGCCGAGCGTCGCCGCCTGCTTGACCAGCCTCGACAGGACCACCACCCGTTCGCTCAGCTCGGGATTGCGTTTATGCGGCATGGTGGAACTGCCGATGTTGCCGCGCTCGAACGGTTCGGCGAGTTCCCCGACCTCGCTTTTCGCGAGCTGGATGATCTCGTTGCCGATGTTCGCCAGACCACCGGAGACGAGGGCCAGCGTCGACAGGAATTCCGCCACGCGATCGCGCGCCACGTGCCAGGCCACGGCCGGCGCGTACAAGCCGAGACGGCCGGCGAACCGCTCCAGCAGGTCAATGCCGCGCGTGCCGAAGGCGGCCATGGTGCCCACGCCGCCAAACAACTGGGCGACGCAGACCGTCCGTCGGCAGGCCCGCAGGCGATGGAGGTTCCGCACGGTCTCATCAAGCCAGACGGCGAACTTGAGCCCCATGGTCGTCGGCAGGGCCTGTTGACCATGGGTGCGGCCGATGGTGACCACGTCACGGTTGTCTTCGGCCAGGCGGATCAGCTCGGCCACGACCGACAGCAGATCCCGCTCGATCAGATCCAGCGAGTCCGCGATTTCCAGGGATTGGGCGGTATCCTGGATGTCCTGGGTCGTCGCGCCGAAGTGCACGTACTGGGCCGCCGGCGCGGGCAGGACGTTCTGCCAGGCCCGCAGCAAGGGAACCAGGGAGTGGCCCGACGACGCGATACCCTGGCCGATGGCATCCAGGTCCAGCCGCTCGATCCGCGCCGACGCGGCCAGGGTGTTGCCGACCCAGTCGGGAATCATGCCGATCTCGGACTGTGACTGCGCCAGCGCGACCTCGACGTCCAGCCATCTCTGGAAGCGGCTGAGATCGCAGAAGATCCGGCGCGCCTCTGGTGTGCTGTATCCGTCCCCGAAAAAACGGGAATCGGCGATATGTCCAGCGACATGCCCCATCGGCATGGTCGTCTTGTCCGACACGACATGCATGAGTCACGCTCCTCGTTGGCCTATTCAAGGTCCCCCGCCCCGCGCTAGGCGGTGATGGGAACCTCCCCGGAACAGTCGCCCTCATAGAAGGCCCGAACGATGGGCTTGGCCGGATCCACCACCGAAATAATGAACATGAACAGGTCGGTGTCCTCGGCCAGAACGGTATCCAGCTTGGTCGGCTGGTCGCGCAGGGAGTCCCCTTTCCAGGACACGCGATGCATGTGGTAGGTGGCGACCAGATCGAGACCGTCCTGATCGAAACCGGTCAGAATTCGCCGGGACTCGGACGGATCGGCCACCCAGCCACGACGGTCCATGGGCGTGACCGAGGCCACCGCATGACGGTTGAGAACGTCGTTCATGAAACTCCGGTGTGGCTCGACAAGGCGCGCGTTGCGCCGCAAGGGGGCGATCCGCGTGATCGTCAGGGCGCCGTCCTCGACCATGCCGCCCATGAGGCCATAGGCCTTGGGCTCCGGGGTCTCGTCGCCCTCGTACCGCTCGTCCAGCTTGCGCAGGCAGTGGGCCAGCAAGTCCCCCCGCACATCGTCCGACATCACGATACGGGCCACATCTTGCCCTTGAAGGGTCACCATACGTCGTGCCTCCAGTCTTCAAAAAACCTCAGGACGCTTGCTTGCCTTGGGCGGCACGCCAGTCGTTGAAACCGTTCTCCAGCAACACCACGTTGAAACCGCGCGTCTGAAGAATGGTCGCTCCGTTCCGGCTACACACGCCATTCTGGCAATAGACAACGATCTCTCGGTCTCGCACCTCTTCAAGCTCGTGAAAGCGATCGATCACCTCGTTGACAGGGATGCACCGCGAGCCGTCGATGAACCCGTCACGATCGCGCTCGAACGGCTCGCGGACATCGACGACGACCCCCTCCCAGCCGTCGCCAAGACGCCGCGACAGGTCCGCCGCCGAGATAGATGGAATAGGTGTCTGATGGGGCTTCATGCCGCAAAAGGCGCGATAGTCGATCAGCTCCGTGATCGTCGGCGCCTCGCCGCAGATCGGGCACGCCGGATTGCGCGCCACCCGAATTTCCCGCCACCGCATGGCCATCGCGTCCAGCAGCAGCAGCCGGCCCATCAAGCCCTCGCCCATGCCGGTGGCCAGCTTGACAACCTCGGTGGCCTGAACCACGCCAATCAGACCGGGCAGCACGCCGAAGACACCCCCTTCCGAGCAGGTGGCGATCTCGCCGGGGTGGGGCGGAACCGGGAACAGACACCGGTAGCAGGGACCGTCCGGCATGCCGAAAACGGTCGCCTGACCATCGAACCGAAAGACACTGCCGTAGACGTTGGGCTTGCCCGACAGGACACAGGCGTCGTTCACCAGATAACGCGTGGCGAAGTTGTCGGTGCAGTCCACGACCATGTCGTAGTCCGCGAGGACCGTCATCGCGTTTTCGGATGTGAGCGCCTCGGTGTAGGCAATCACCCGGCTGTCCGGATTGAGCGCCCGCAAGCGCCGCGCCGCCATCTCGGCCTTTGGTTGTCCAACCTGATCCGTTTGATACAGAACCTGACGTTGGAGATTGGAGACATCCACGACGTCGAAGTCCATCAGCCCAATGGTCCCGATCCCGGCGGCGGCCAGGTACATCGCGCAGGGAGAGCCAAGGCCGCCATTACCGATCAGAATGACTTTCGCGTCCAGCAACTTTTCTTGTCCTGCGACACCAATTTCAGGCAGCACCAAATGGCGTCCATAACGGTAGTACTGGGCATCACTCATTCGCATGACGACCGACCTCCTGAATATTAACGCAGCAGAAACGACCCAATCAGAACTTTGCCCACCCACGAACACGACGAACGTAGGTGCATGGGCCACAAGAACACGCACCTTATGCCGCATTGCGGATCAAGTATCTCTCGCAAACCTGCCATTGTGCATCGCGAAAACGACTCACGGTTATATTGGGTGCGAATCCCCCAGTCCCACGGCATGAGTCGTTGATTTTTTTATATTTTTTTGCTCAACCTTTAGGTATAAATTCTCTATATATTGTAATACCTATGTGTGGAGAGCTTTTCATTGACGGGCGCGGATTTATACATATTTTGCACAGCATAACTATCGTATATCGTGCAAAGACCTTGAGACTCGCTGGATCAAACGAACCGCCGCTCCAGGCTGGGACGGCGACGGTCCCACGCCGTGACCAATGGTTACCCTCGAACGGACCCCGCGAACCGCCAACCGGCGCACCGTCTTGGCCGCGCCGCCGTTTCCGTCGCGTGAAATTTCTCTAAAGTGCAACAGCACGCGCCGGTGTTCCGGATCATGGTCGGCCCGGGCGCCGGTGCGCGACCCCATATCAGGCTGCGGTGAGTAAGGCTCTTCGCAGCCTGACGGTCGCGCCATAAGGTGCTGCGGCCGGTTGGCCTTGCCACCCTGCAATGCGGTTCACTCATTGCAGGGATGTGTCATACCCGGAGCGGATGAGCGCGGCTCGTCCGCCGAGCGGCGCCCGAGCGCCCGGGACCCTCACCCCTTGTCCAGGAGACCCGACCCATGAGCAAATTCACGTTCCTGGCGGCCGGCGCCGCCGCCGTCCTGGCCGGCCTGAGTGCCGCCGTACCGGCCGCCGCCGAAGGCAAGATCGTGCTCTACACCTCGCAGCCCAACGATCAAATGGTTGAAGTTGTTGGACTATTCAATCAAAAACACCCTGACATTGAGGTCGAGGTCTACCGAGACGGCACAACGAAGGTGCTGAACAAGCTCCGCGCCGAGATCGCCGCCGGCGACCCCAAGCCCGACGTGCTGATGATCGCGGATAGCGTCACCATGAACGCGTTTAAGACCGAGGGCCTGCTGATGGCCTATCCGGAGGCGCCGGTGGCGGGCTTCGACCCCGCCCAGTACGATGCCGACATGACCTGGTTCGGCACCAAGCTGATCACCACCGGTATCATCTGGAACACGGCGGCCGGGGTGCCCGCGCCCACCTCCTGGACAGACCTTCTGGCCGAACCCGCCCAGGGCCAGGTGATCATGCCAAGCCCGCTCTACTCGGGCGCCGCCGTCATCCATGTGGGCACCGTGACGGCCCAGCCGGACCTGGGCTGGGGCTACTACGAACACCTCGCCGACAACGGCGCCGTGGCCGGCACCGGCAACGGCTCCGTCCTCAAGGCCGTGGCCGGCGGCGAGAAAGCCTATGGCATCGTCATCGACTACATGGCCTTCAACGCCAAGCGCGACGGATCGCCGGTGGACTTCGTCTTCCCCGCTGAGGGCGTCTCCGCCATCAACCAGCCGGTCGCCATCCTGAAGACCGCCGACAACCCCGAGGCCGCCAAGGCGTTCATCGACTTCCAGCTTTCGCGAGCGGCGCAGGAACAGGCGGTGGCGCAGTCCTACATCCCGCTCATGGACGGCGTGGCCCCTCCGGCCGACTACCCGGACCTGAGCGGCATGACGGTCATGCAGGCCGACCCGGCCGACCTGCACAGCCGCATTGACCGCCTCAAGCGCACCTTCGCCGACCTGTTTGGCGGAGCATAGGCCATCCGCGCGTCACACATCATGATCTCTCCAGCATGGGGCCGGTCCGGCACCCTCGGGGACGGCGGCGAGCGCCTGTTGCTCGCCGCCATCGCCCTCTACGTCGTGGTCTTCTGCGTGTTACCGCTGGCCCGCCTGTTCACCGAGGCGCTGGTACCCACCGGCGATAGCGGCCTTCACCTTATCGGCCAGGTGCTCGACAGCCGGTCGGCCCAGCGCGCCCTCTGGCACACCGTGGAGGCCGGACTCGCCGCGACGGCGATCTCCGTCGTCCTGGGCACGGCCATGGCCCTGTTGGTGGGCCTGACGGACGTGCGCTGGCCGGCGCTGATCGTGTTCCTGCTGCTGCTGCCCACCCTGGTCCCGGCGCAGATCACGGCCGTGTCCTGGCTGGAGTTGCTGAGCCCCAACAGCCTCTTGCTCGGACCGCTGGGCTACGCGCCGCCGCCCGGATCGGGGAACCCGCTGCACTCACGCGAGGGCATCGTCGCGCTCCTGGGCATCGAGCACGCCACCATGGTCTTTCTGGCGGTGCGCGCCGGCCTGCGCGGGGTGCCGCGCGACCTGATCGAGGCCGCCCGCGCCGCCGGCGCCGGGCCGCCGCGCATCATCTGGACGGTGGTGCTACCACTGCTACGCCCGTCGATCATCGCCGGCGCCGCCCTGGCCTTCGTGGCCGCCATCGGTAACTTCGGCATTCCCGCCCTGTTGGGCATCCCGGGGCGCTACCTGATGCTCACCACCCTGATCTATCAGCGCCTGAATGGCTTCGGACCGTCGGTGTTGGGCGAGGTCGCCACGCTCTCCATGGTGCTGGCGCTGCTGGCCGGGGCCGGGCTGCTGGTGCAAGGGCTGATGACCCGGGGCCGCCGCGTGGAGATCGAGGGCACCGGCGCCGACGGCGCGCTGTTCGGCCTGGGGCGGGCGCGCTGGTGGATCGAGGGGACGGCCTGGCTAACGCTGCTGGTCATGGGCGTCTTGCCCCTGGTGGCCTTGCTGGCCAGTTCCCTGGTCGCGGCCATCGGCGTCCCACTGTCGCTCGGCACCGTGACCCTGGAGAACTACGCCTTCGCGTTCGGGCACGGCGCCACCCGGCGGGCCTTCGTCAACTCTACCCTGCTGGCGCTGGCCGCCGCGCTGGGCACCGTGGCGATCTCGGTGCCCTTCGCCTACCTGGTTCTGAACCGGCGCAACCTCGTTGCCCGCCTCCTGAACGGGGTGGCCGACGCACCCTTCGCGCTGCCCGGAATCGTGCTCTCCATCGCCGCCATCCTGACGTTCCTGCCGCCACTGCCCCTGGTGGGAGTCAGCCTGTACAACACGATCTGGATTATCCTCATCGCCTATCTGGGGCGGTTCCTGGCCTTTGGGCTGCGGCCCACCCTGGCGGGCCTGGCCCAGATGGACCGCACGCTCGAGGATGCCGCGCGCGTGGCCGGCGCCGGCACCCTCCGCCGCCTTTGGACGGTCGTGCTGCCACACGCGGCGCCGGCCGCCATGGCCGGGGGTATCCTGGTGTTCATGGGCGCCTTCAACGAATTGACCGTGTCGGCGCTGCTGTGGTCGGCCGGCAACGAAACCCTGGGGGTTGTGGTGTTCAACCTTTACGACGAAGGCAACGCCAACGGCGCCGCCGCCGTGGCCGTTCTGACCGTGGCGGCGACGCTGGCCATCGCGTTGCTCACCACCCTGGCGTCACGGCGCCTGCCGCGCGGAGTGCTTCCATGGCAAGCCTGACCCTGGAGCGGGTGACCAAGACCTTCGGCGCCACCCGGGCGGTCGATGCCGTGACCCTGGACATTGCCTCGGGGGCGTTCGTCGCCCTGCTGGGGCCGTCCGGGTGCGGCAAGACCACCCTGTTGCGCCTCCTGGCCGGGTTCGAGCGCGCCGATGCCGGCTCCCTGCGCCTCAACGGGAGCGTGCTCGACGGCCCCGGCGTGCACATCCCGCCAGAGCGGCGCGGGCTGGGCATGGTGTTCCAGTCCTATGCCCTGTGGCCGCATATGACGGTGGCCGAGAACGTCGGCTATGCCCTGCGGGTCAAGC
This sequence comes from Rhodospira sp., assembly GCA_028277295.1. Lineage (GTDB taxonomy): Bacteria > Pseudomonadota > Alphaproteobacteria > Rhodospirillales > Rhodospirillaceae > Rhodospira. Next base: position 2,057 of record JANQGN010000226.1, on the reverse strand, counting down.
GCGTGGGCCGAGCCGAGCGCGCGCGCCGCGTGGAGGCGGCCCTCGCGGCGGTCGGCCTTGAGGGGCTCGCGGGTCGGCGCCCGGCGGCGCTGTCCGGCGGGCAGCGCCAGCGCGTGGCCCTGGCCCGGTGCCTGGCCATGGAACCGCCCGTGGTGCTGCTCGACGAGCCCCTGGCCAATCTCGACGTCCACCTGCGCGACACCATGCAGGCCGAGTTCCGCCGCCTGCATCGGGAGACCGGCGCGACCATGGTCCACGTCACCCATGATCAGGCCGAGGCGATGGCCCTGGCCGATCGCGTGGCCGTGATGCGCGACGGGGTGGTGTGCCAGGTGGACACGCCCCGGGCCCTGTTCGAGTGCCCGGCGGACGCCATGGTCGCGACATTCGTGGGCAAGGGGACCCTCGTTCCGGTGACGGTGACCGGCGCCGTCCCGTCCGATGGCGGGACATGCCAGGCGGACCTCTGGGGCGTGGACATCCGCGCCCGCTGGGACGGCCGCGCGCGATCCGGGTCGGCGCGCGCCTGTGTGCGGCCGGAGGGCCTGGCCCTCGAGCCGGCCGGGACGCCCGGCACCGTGCCCGCGCGGGTGCTGGCAGCACTCTACCAGGGCGCGGCCACGCTGGTCACCCTCGCGCCCGAGGCCGCGCCCGACATAACCCTGACCGCCCGCCTCACCGGCGCCGACGCGCCCGAAGAGGGGCAGCGCGTTGGCCTGCGCGTCCTTGATGCCTGGGTGCTATAGGGCCCGTCTGGACCGTCTCGGCGACCGCCCGACGCCGTGTGCCGAGTCACGGACGGGATCAACGATCACCGACCACGACAGGCGCCGTCCATGGCCGGGACGGCTACACCTTCCAGAAGACGAACACGGCCCAGGCCAGGGCGATCGCCAGCCCGCCCCACAGCGGGGTGCCATAGAGCCCAAGCCAGCCCAGAAAGATGAACGCGCCGCCCAGAAGGGTGATGAACAGCCGGTCGCCGCGCGTGGTGTCAAGGCCAAGGATGCCTCGGCGCGGCGCCCCGCCCGGGACGACGTACTCCCACAGCCCCATCGCGGCGATGCTGGCGGCGATGAACAGGAAGAAGGCGGCGGTCGGCCAGGTCCAGGCCATCCAGCTCAGGTCCATGACGGCACCTCCCGGCATAGGCATGGAGTCATGCTACACCCGCCCCAGGGCAAAGCCCTTGGCGATGTAGTTGCGCACGAAGTAGATGACGACGGCGCCGGGGATGATGGTCAGCGTCCCGGCGGCGGCCAGCAGCCCCAGGTCGTAGCCCGACGTCGACGCCGTGCGGGTCATGGTCGCCGCGATGGGCTTGGCCTCCACGGCGGTCAGGGTCTTGGCCAGCAGCAGTTCGACCCAGGAAAACATGAAGCAGAAGAAGCAGGCGACACCAATCCCCGCCGCGATCGTGGGCATGAAGATGCGCACGAAGAAGCGCGGGAAGGAATAGCCGTCCACGTAGGCCGTCTCGTCCAGTTGCCGCGGCACCCCGGACATGAAGCCCTCCAGGATCCACACCGCCAGCGGAATGTTGAACAGGGTGTGCGCCAGGGCCACGGCCAGGTGGGTGTCGAACAGGTTGACCGCCGAATAGAGCTGGAAGAAGGGCAGCGCGAACACGGCGGCCGGCGCCATGCGATTGGTCAGCAGCCAGAAGAACAGATGCTTGTCCCCCAGGAAGCGATACCGCGAGAACGCGTAGGCCGCCGGCAGGGCAACGGTCACCGAGATGATCGTGTTGAGGGTCACGTAAATGAGCGAATTGACGTAGCCCATGTACCACGTGGGATCAGTGAAGATCGTAACGTAGTTCTCGAACGTGAAGTCCCTGGGCCACAGGGTGAAGTCGCCCAGAATTTCGTTGGTCGTCTTGAACGACATGTTCAAGAGCCAGTATATCGGCAGCATCACAAACAGGATGTACAGCGCCGGGATCAGTGGGCTCAGGCGTCTCATCACCGGTCCTCGTTCCGCATCATCAGGGTGTAGAAGATCCAGCTCAGCAACAGGATGATCAGGAAGTAGATCAGCGACATGGCCGCCGCCGG
>JANQGN010000172.1 GCA_028277295.1 Rhodospira sp. | reverse complement strand
CCTGGCCGGCCGGACCGGATGACCTCGCGGCCCTGGGCGCGGCCAGCCCCGATGGCCGGGTGTTGGGCTGCTATCTTCACGCTCTGTTCCATCGCGATGAGACGCGCCGGGCCCTGCTGGGCGCGCTGCGGCCGGGCCGGGCGGAGGGGGTGGCCTTCGAGACCCGGGTCGAGTCGGCCCTGGACGCCCTGGCCGACACCCTCGCGGAGTCGGTCGATCTGGACGCGCTGGTTCGCATCGCCGAGAGCGCGGCGCCGGACGACACGGGCCGTCCGGTCGCGGCGTGGTCGGCGTCTCCACCCCCGACAGGCGACGGCCCATGACCCCGCCTCGATCCAGGAAGACGGTCCGGACTCGGCCTGGCACCGGTCGCACCGCCGACGAGACCACCTTGCGCCGCGAACGCCGCATGGTGCGCCTGTACGCCTACGTGACACCGTTGCCAATGCTGGGGCTGTTCGCCCTCGCCGCGACCGGCAGAGCGCCCTGCGGCGCTCGGCCGTGCACGGAGATCATGGCCGAGCAGGGACCGGGCATGCTGCTGCACGCCATGACCGGATCGCTGCTGGGCGGGATCCTGGGCGCGCTGACCCTGGTGCTCATGCTGCAGGCGTTGCGATGGCAACACCGGCTGTCGCGGCACGGCGGCGGTATCACATGGTTCTAGCGCGGCGACACAGACAAGTGTTTCGGGGCAACGGGTGCCGTCCTGTTACCCCTGGAGCTTTCGGCGCGTAAGCGCCTCGCGGAGACGGAAGCACCCTGACGCGATGGCCGCAGCGCGCGTGCCAGGGCCAGGGCGACGGGCTCCCCCCATTGATCCCCATCATGGGATCGGGCATGCTCCGCCGCCTCCCCTTCCCTGACGCCTGGACACCATGACCGCCGAGCCGACCCCGCAGCCCAAAGTCCCGGAGATCCCCGCCGACCTGCCGATCCCCGTGCCGCCGCCCGACGCCAGGAAGCGGGCCCGCGCCCTGATGGTCCAGGGCACCAGTTCCGACGTGGGCAAGAGCCTGCTGGTGGCCGGCCTGTGCCGCGCGTTCACCCGGCGCGGCCTGGATGTTCGCCCCTTCAAGGCGCAGAACATGAGCAACAACGCCGCGGTGGCGGTGGACAGCGACGCGCCGCCGAACCCGGACGGCACCTACCCTCACGGCGAGATCGGCCGCGCCCAGGCGCTGCAGGCTCGTGCTTGCCGGCAAGCGCCCTCCGTCGACATGAACCCGGTGCTCCTGAAGCCACAGACGGAGATCGGCGCCCAGGTTGTGCTGCGCGGCCGGGTGCTGGGCAACTGCCCGGCCAAGGTCTATCACCGCATGCGTCATGCGCTCATGCCGGCGGTCCTGGGCAGCCTGGAGAAACTGCGCGCCGACGCGGACCTGGTGATCGTCGAGGGCGCCGGCAGTGGCGCCGAGGTTTACCTTCGCGACTCCGACATCACCAACATGCGCCTGGCGGAGATGGCCGACCTGCCGGTGGTGTTCCTCTCCGACATCGATCGTGGTGGCACCATGGGCGCCCTG
>JANQGN010000020.1 GCA_028277295.1 Rhodospira sp. | reverse complement strand
GGCCGCGCCCACGACCGGTCATCCGCAGACCGACCATTTACGGGTCATGGCCCTGGCCGAGGCGGCCTGGGACTTCGCCGAGTCCGTCCTGGCGCCCGGTGGTGCCTTTGTCTGCAAGGTCTTCCAGGGCGGTACCGAAGGGGCGCTCCTGACCCGGATGAAGCGGTGTTGCGCCACCGTGAAGCACGCCAAGCCGCCGGCCAGCCGCAAGGACTCCTCGGAGATCTACGTGGTCGCCCAGGGCTTCAAGGGGCGGCCCCGAGACGAGGGGTGAGGCGCGGGGACCGGTGGCGGGCGACGGGCTCGGACGGTCCAGGGGGTCCCTGGCCTCGCGGCGTATCGCGCCCCGCCGCCATGCCGTCCGCGAATGCCGGGCATCGGCGGCCCGCCCCTTGGCGCGACCGGACGGGCGTGGCATATCCGGGGCTACCCTCCCCCAGTCCCGGGCCAAGGTCCGGGCCAACACCCAGGCCGACACCCAGGAGACATCCCCATGGCGTTCCCCGAGGCCCTCACCTTCGACGACGTGCTGCTGGTGCCGGCGGCCTCCGAGGTGTTGCCGGCCACCGCCCGGACCCGGACCCGGGTCACCCGCACCATCGAACTGGGCATTCCCCTCGTGTCCTCGGCCATGGACACCGTCACCGAAAGCACCATGGCGATCGTCATGGCCCAGTCGGGCGGCCTTGGGGTGATCCACAAGAACATGTCCATCGAGGACCAGGCCGAGGAGGTGCGCAAGGTCAAACGCTACGAATCGGGGATGGTGGTCAACCCGCTCACCATGCATCCCGACCAGCCGCTGGCCGACGCCCTGGCCATGATGGCCCACCACAAGATTTCCGGCATCCCCGTGGTGGAACGCGACACCGGCCGGCTGGTCGGCATCCTGACCCACCGCGACGTGCGCTTCGCCACCAACCTGGACCAGTCGGTCACCGAACTGATGACGCGCGACAAGCTGGTCACGGTGACCGAGGGCGTCTCCCAGGACGAGGCCAAGCTGCTGTTGCACCGCCACCGCATCGAAAAGCTGCTGGTGGTGGACGACGCCTTCCGCTGCGTCGGCCTGATCACGGTCAAGGATATCGAGAAGGCCTCCACCTACCCCAATGCCGCCAAGGACGAGCGCGGCCGCCTGCGGGTGGCCGCCGCCACCGGGGTCGGTCCCGACGGGCTGGCGCGGGCCGAGGCCCTCATGGAGGCCGGCGTGGACGTGATCGTGGTGGACACCGCCCACGGCCATTCCCAGGGGGTGCTGGACACGGTGGGCCGCGTCAAGGACCTGTCCAACTACACCCAGGTCATCGGTGGCAACGTGGCCACGCCGGAGGGCGCCAAGGCGCTGATCGACGCCGGCGCCGACGCGGTCAAGGTGGGCATCGGCCCCGGCTCCATCTGCACCACGCGCATTGTCGCCGGGGTCGGCGTGCCCCAGTTCAGCGCCATCCTGGAGACCGCCGAAATCTGCCGCGACGCCCGTGTGCCGCTGATCGCCGACGGCGGCATCAAGTACTCGGGCGACCTGGCCAAGGCCATCGCCGCCGGCGCCGACGCGGCCATGGTGGGTTCGCTGCTGGCGGGCACCGACGAGGCCCCGGGCGAGGTGTTCCTGTACCAGGGCCGGTCCTACAAGTCCTACCGGGGCATGGGCTCGGTGGGCGCCATGGCGCGCGGCTCCGCCGACCGGTACTTCCAGCAGGAGGTGCAGAGCACCCTCAAGCTGGTGCCCGAGGGCATCGAGGGCCGGGTGCCCTACAAGGGTCCGGCGGGCACGATCATTCACCAGTTGATCGGCGGCCTGAAGGCGGCCATGGGCTACACCGGCAACGCCACCATCGCCGACATGCATGCCAGGGCCCGTTTCAGGCGCATCACCAACGCCGGCTGGCGGGAGAGCCACGTACACGACGTGGCCATCACCCGCGAGGCGCCGAACTACCGCGAGAGTATGTAGGGGGCGGCGGAGCCTCGGTGCTCCCGATTGTCCGGTGGTCACGCTTCGGGTATACGCGGGTCCATGACGCTGTCCGCCGCGCCCCATCCGCTGATCCTGACCGCGCTGGCCGCCGTGCTGGCGGTGGCCGGGGTGCGGCTGGCCGAGGTCTGGCTGCGCCGCCGGGCGCTGCTGGACCACCCCAACGCCCGCTCCAGCCACAGCGTGCCGACCCCGCGCGGTGGCGGCCTGGCGGTGCTGGCGGTCGCCCTGCCGCTGCTGGCCTGGGACACCCTGACCCGTCCGCTGGACGCGGGCGGCGGGCTGCCCTGGGTGCTCCTTGTCGGTGGCCTGGGCCTGGCGCTGGTGTCCTGGTGGGATGACCTGCGCAACCTGACCGCGCGCACCCGCCTGCTGGCCCATCTCTCGGCCTGTACCGCCGGCGTGCTGCTGCTGCCCCTCCAGGGGCCGGTGTTCCAGGGCTGGCTGCCCGGGATCCTGGACCCGCTGGCGGTCGTCCTCGCCTGGGCCTGGTTTGTCAACCTGGTCAACTTCATGGACGGCATCGACGGCCTCACCGGCGTCGAGACGGTGTCGCTGGGGATCGCCCTGGCGCTGCTGGGCCTGCTGGCGGCGCCGCCGCTGCCGGTGGCCGCGCCGCTGGTCCTGGCCGGCGCCATGGCCGGCTTCCTGGTGTGGAACTGGCACCCGGCGCGGCTGTTCCTGGGCGACGTGGGCAGCGTGCCCTTGGGCTACCTGCTGGGCGGGCTGCTGGTGATGCTGGCGGCGGCCGGGGACTGGGCGGCGGCGCTGATCGCGCCGGCCTATTACTGGGGTGATGCCACCGTGACGCTGATGGCCCGCGCCCTGCGGCGCCGGCCCCTGGCCCAGGCCCACCGCGAGCACGCCTATCAGCGCGCCGTGCAGGCCGGGCTGTCTCATGCGCGGGTCAGCGCGGTGATCGCCGTGGTCAACGCGGCCCTGACCGGCCTGGCCGTGCTCTCGGTGACATGGGCGCCCTGGCCGCCGCTGATCGCGGCGGTGGCGCTGGTGCTGGCGACGCTGACGGTCCTGCACCGGCCGCCGCGATGGCTTGCCGGCCGCCGATCCGCCGAGGCCCCTACCGCCTGAGCCCCGCGCGGATGACGGCCTGAAGGGCGCGGGTATCATTGGGCACGTCTTGGGACCATTCGGGCCGCGTCATCAGGTCGGCCAGGCGCTCCGGCAGGGCCGGGCGGATGCCCGTGGCGCGTTCCACCGCGTCGGGGAACTTGGCCGGGTGGGCGGTGGCCAGCGAGACGGTCACGCCCCCCTCGTCGCGGCGCCCGGCCACGGCGCCGGCGACCAGGCCGATGGCCGAGTGTGGGTCGACCATGGTGCCGGTCGTCTCCAGGATCATGCGCATGGCCTCGGCGGTCTCGTCGTCGTCCAGACGGTGGCCCCGAAACAGCCCCAGCAGTTCCTGATGCAGGTCCGAGGGCACGTCGTAGCGGCCGGACTGGCGGAAGCGCTCCATGGCGGCGCGCACCTCGGCGGCATCGTGGCCGTGCATCTCGAACAGCAACCGCTCGACGTTGCTGGAGACCTGGATGTCCATGCTGGGGCTGAGGGTCGGCACCACCCTTTCCTGGGCCATGGTGCCGGTTTCCAGGAAGCGGGTGAGGATGTCATTGCGGTTGGATCCCACCACGAGGCGGTCGATGGGCAGCCCCATCTGGCGCGCCACATAGCCGGCGAAGATGTTGCCGAAGTTGCCGGTGGGCACGCTGAAGCCCAGGGCCCTGTCGGGCGCGCCCAGGGCCACGCCGGCCCAGGCGTAGTAGACCACCTGGGCCATGATGCGCGCCCAGTTGATGGAGTTGACCGCCGACAGGCCCACCTCGTTTCGGAAGGCGGTGTCGCCGAACAGAGACTTCACCAGCGCCTGGCAGTCATCGAAGGTGCCATCGACGGCCAGGGTGTGCACATTGGCCGCCTTCACCGTCGTCATTTGCCGGCGCTGCACGTCGGACACGCGCCCCTTTGGGTAGAGAACAAAGACGTCGACGGCGGCGCGGTCGCGGCAGGCCTCGATGGCCGCCGAGCCGGTGTCGCCCGAGGTGGCGGCGACGATGGCCACCCGTCGGCCGGCCCGGGTGAGCAGCATGTCGAACAGCGGTCCGAGGATTTGCAGCGCGTGGTCCTTGAAGGCCAGGGTGGGGCCGTGGAACAGCTCCATCAGCCAGTCATGCGGGCCGACCTGGCGCAAGGGCGCCACCGCCGGATGATCGAAGCGGGCGGTGGCCGTCTCCACCAGGTCGGCGAGGTCCTCCTCGGTCAGCGCCGCGCCCACATAGGGGAGCATGACCCGCACCGCCAGTTCGGCATAAGACAGGCCACGCAAGGACCGCCACTCGTCCTCGTCCAGGCTCGGCCACTCTTCCGGCACGTACAGGCCACCATCGTTGGCCAGGCCGGCCAGCACCACCTCGTCAAACCCAAGAACGGGGGCCTTGCCCCGGGTGCTCACGTACCGCACGACGCCCAACCTCCTTGTGGAGCCATAATAACCCCACGGACCCTACGCCGACCGAGGAGGCGGGGCAACAGCGGGTGAAGGCGGGAACCGGTTAGCGCCAGAACGCGCCATCCCGTGGCAGGCGGCCGACGTCATCGATCACGGTGACGGCGTCCCGGTCGGTCTTGTTCCATCGCCAGAAGATCAGGTTGCGGTCCCTCGGCGCGGCGCCGGGCGCGAGGCTGGACGCCAGGATGGCGCCGACCCCGTGGGCCACCAGGGTTCGGGCCAGGCGCCATGTGGGCGGTTCCCGTCCCTGGCGCACGAGAAGGCGCCAAGGACAGCGGACGTCGACGCCCAGGCGGGCCAGCGTATCCGGCTCGGTTATGTCGAGAACGGCGTGGTGGTCGACCGCGTAGGCGATCATGGTGCAGGGCTGCCCCTTGAAGGCAAAGCCTTATTGTGCCTCGGTCCACGCCGTTTCCAGACCGAGGGCGGTGTAGAGGGCCGCCATCCCAATCGGGTTGAAGCGACCGCCGTGGCGCGCGGCCCCCTCACCGGACAGCGGCGCGGTCGCCCAGCGGGGGGCGTGCGCGCGATAGACGAGACCTCGGAACCGCCCCGCCCGTGCGGCCACATCGGCGATGGTCACGCGTATCCGCCATCGGCGATGGCATCCAGGTAGTCCCGCACGGCGTCGGCATGGCCTTGAGTCACCAATTGCTCCGCCGTCATGTCCCCGAACCCCGGCAGTCCCTGGGAGCGATACCAGGCATAGGCGGCCAGCGGCGAGCCGGCCCAGGGCTCCACGCGATTGAGAATTTCCAGAACCTCACGCAGCCTGAACCCATACATGCCGGACACCGCCCTTGCAATCAGCCCACCCCGGCCGTATAAGGCTCGCTCCCGCGCCGCCCCGGTGGCGCGGTTTCGGTGTTGGCACCCCTGGAGGCCGGCGCCGTGTCCAAGGAGCGGTCGAGGCCGGGCCTCCCGCCGATCAACGGAGTTTTCCATCATGTCCGATATCAGCACGCTGCCGGTGCAGGGGCGCGAGCGGGCCGGTAAGGGCGCGGCCCGCGCGGT
>JANQGN010000697.1 GCA_028277295.1 Rhodospira sp. | reverse complement strand
CTCAGGATGAGGATTGTCCATTTAAAACAACCTCATCCTGAGGGAGTGAAACGACCGAAGGATCTCCATCGCGTGCTCCGGTCCTCTCGGACGGCGCTTCTTAAACGATCGTCCATCCGAGTTCGGAGCCCTGGCGAAAGATTGCGAACGATCGAGTCGCACCGTATCTTGAGGGTATGGAGGAGTGGGCGCATGGGCCGCCGTCCACCTTGCTGGGGGTAACCATCATGCGGAATTTCGACTATTTCGGGACGTTCCTGGAGACCACGCGGGACTTGATGGCCCGCGACGCCCAGGGTGTCCCGACCCCTCTGCAAACATCCCTGCCGGCGGGCAAGCCGTCCTTCAACCTCGATCCCTTTCTGAAAGGCCCAAAGGGCGGGAACGGGCCGTCCGGGCCTTCGGGGTCGGCGGACCCGGCGGCGATGGTCCTGTGTGCGATCCATGACGGTCATCACGACGCGGCGGCCCTGGTGACCGCCACCGGGCTTGGGCCGTCCGACCTGCTGGAGATCCTCAAGGGCCAGGTTTTCTTGGGGACGGTCACGGACGCGGAAGGGCCGGACGGTGGCCGCGTATTCAGTTTGACGGCGACCGGGCGCCGCATGGTGACCGCGCCGGACGGCCAACGCTGACAACGACGGAGATGCGGGCATGGTGGCGGCCTCGAACCCTGCCTTATGGGAATGGGGCTTTGTGGCCGCCCTGGGCGGATTGGTTGGCGTGGCGGAGTTGGTGGGGCGCTACCGCGCCGCTCCCCTGGCCGCGCTCCGCAACCTTCCGGCGGTGTTGTATGTCTCGGTGAACGCGCTGGCCTCCCTGGTCGCGTTGTTCGTGCTCACCCGCTGGCTGCCGGGCCTATCGGCGGGGAGTGACGTTCCGGGGCGGGTCGCGAACATCCTGATCGCCGGCCTCTCGGCGATGGCGTTCCTGCGAACGTCCCTGCTGACCCTGCGCGCCAATGATACGGATGTTCCGGTCGGGCCCAGCTTTGTGCTGCGAACGATCTGCGGCGCCGCAGATCGCGCCGTCGACCGGCATCTGGCGGTGCGGCGGTCCGCCTATATCGCCCGGGTCATGGACGGGCTTGATTTCGACAAGACGCGTCTCGGCCTGGCGCCGCACTGTTTCGCCTTGATGCAGAATGTTGGATCGGCGGAACAGCATGAGATCGCGAAAAATCTCCAGAGTCTTCGCGACGATGCCGTCGACGACGCCATCAAGGTGCAGACCCTGGGCTTGGTGCTCATGAACATTGTTGGCCGGGATGTGCTGGAAAAGGCCGTCGCCAATCTGCGTGACGGCCTGTTGCCCGATCCGCCGGACCCCGGCGAACAGGGAGCCAGGGATGAGGACCGCGACGCGGTGGCCCGCGCCCAGAGTGTTCGGCGATTGATGGCTGGACTGGACTTCGACACCGCTAGCCAGGATCTCGTGGTCTACGGCCTGGCCATTGCCGGAACCGTCGGCACCGACGATCAGATGACGCTGGCGCGGTTGATCGAGAGCCTGCGCGCCGACGACATGGACGACTGGGTCAAGGTTCAGGTGCTCGGTCTCAGCCTGATTCAGGTGGTGGGGCAGGACGTTCTCGAGGAGGCCGTCGCCGCCTTTCGTCATCAAAGGCGTGACGATCCCTCGCGCGACGACGCGGCGCCCGACCCCGCCGCTGTGTTCACTTCGGACGATCGAGCCAATCCATGAAGCTGTACACCTACTGGCGCTCCTCGGCGGCGATGCGGGTGCGCGTCGCGCTGAACATCAAGGGGCTGACATGCGACCATGTGCCGGTGCACCTGGTGCGCGGCGGCGGCGAGCACCATGGCCCCGCGCACGCGGCCCGCAATCCCCAGCATCTGGTGCCGGTGCTGGAACTGGACGACGGCCGGCCGTTGATCCAATCCCTGGCCATTATCGAGTATCTGGAGGAGACCCACCCACAGCCTCCCCTGCTGCCGGCCGATGCGGTGGGGCGGGCGCGGGTGCGGGCCATCGCGCAGGCCATTGCCTGCGAGATTCATCCGCTCCAGAACACGCGTGTGCTGCGCCACCTCACCGGCTCCCTGGGTCTGGACGAGGAGGCCAGGGGGGCGTGGTATCGGCACTGGGTGGAGGTCGGGCTGAGGACGGTCGAACAGTTGCTGGCCGGTTCTTCGGAGACGGGCCGCTTCTGCCATGGCGACGCGCCCACCCTGGCTGACTGTTATCTGGTGCCGCAGCTCTACAATGCCCGGCGCTTCGCCTGCGATCTGACGGGGCTGGACACGATGTTGCGCGTTGATGCCGCCTGTCAGGCCCTGCCGGCCTTCGCCGCGGCGGCCCCCGAGCATCAAGCCGACGCGGAATAGACCCGACGCGAGGGCGTATCGCGCAACATCGTACGCATCCGACTATCGTTGCGAGTCATTGGAGTCGGCGCCGGTGGGTTGGCTCTGGGGCGAGACGTCACCCGCGGCCGTCGTGGTCCCGGCCGACTCGGAGCGGATCATGTAGGGGCGGAGCTTCATGTCCTCGCGCAGGATGTGGCGCATCAGCCAATCCGACAGGAAGTCGAACAGCGGCAGCACCAGGGCCTCCGATGCGGGATGGGAGAGGAACTTCTGCTCAAACGCGATGATACGCCGTTTGAGGTCGCGATGAATGCGCACGTGCTCCTCATAGTCCGGATAGCGGACGAGGCGCATCAAGCGCTCCTCGCAGTCGAAGTGGTACTCGGTGTACTTGACCAACTCATGCACGATCTGGTGGGCGGTGACGTCCGTGCGGACGCCCCGCATGAGATCGTGCAACTGGTTCAAGAGCGCGATCAGCTTGCGATGATCGTTGTCGAGTGCGTCGACACCCACGCTCATCCGGTCCTTCCATTCGATCAGCGCCATGTCGAACTCCCATCCTGTCCCCATCCCGAGGCATCCGATCCACGCTCGGGCAGGTCTTCTGTTTGACGTGGTCCCCAGGGTGGCTGCGTTGCGAATCCGCAATGCGACGGGACGCCGAGGATGGTCCTCTGGATACATCGGTTTGGCTGCTGGGGAAACCAAGGTAACGGGGTCCGGCGTTTGGCCGGTGCGGATCCGACCATGCGGGGGCCAAAACGCCCCATCATGGGTGTCGGACACTCGCCGAGTTGGCGCATGGCTCCGCCAGGGGCGCGGTCTAGTATGGTGCGGTGCGGCATTTTCGCAACGCTCTGAACCATTTTGAATTTGGTGCTTTACAGGAGGCCGGGGATCGGCCATATTTTGCACTGCAGCACGGGGTCCCTTCGCTCCGCGAAGCCGTGCTGTGTATCTTGGACGTTTCCTCCCTAAACTTGGGCCGTGCCAAAGCGCGGCCCCTTTTTTTTGGGCAGACATAACCGACATCTGTACAGGCGATTTCGCGGCCGCCGTGGTTTCGGCTTGGGTCTTGGGCATTGGGCGACGGCGACGTTCGGTGGTATCCTGGCCCGCGCGCGAGTCGTGAAAGGGGCCGTCGAGTCGTCGCGGGATGCGCGAGCGCGGCCACCCGGGGGGCGGCGCGGGTGAGGTATGTGGTGTGGCCTCCGGGGTTTGGTCTACGGGGTTTGGGGGTGTGGTCGACGGACGGGGCGCGGTCGCGTCGGCGTGGACGGACGGGACCCATGGTCTGTTGGTACGGCGGTGACCCGGCTCCGGGCACGATGGCGCGAGCACGGCAGGATGGCAGGAACGAGTAGGTCGGCAGGAAAGGTGCGGTATGAGCGTGGTGTGGACCGACGAGCGGGTACAGGACCTGAAGCGGCTGTGGAGCGAGGGGCTGACCACGGGCGAGATCGGCAAGGCGCTGGGTGTTTCCAAGAACGCCGTCGTCGGCAAGGCGCACCGT
>JANQGN010000693.1 GCA_028277295.1 Rhodospira sp. | reverse complement strand
CCCTCGGCTCGCCCAGGCGACGCTCCGCGTCGCCGTAAGGTGTGGAACCGCGTCCATCTGACGGATGGACGCGGGGGCTCGCTCGGGATGAGGTTATCTCAAACATACTAACCTCATCCTGAGCGCCTGAAAGGTGCGAAGGATCTCCATCGAACGTGCGGAACGTTGCCCGCGTTAACCTGAGCCCGTTGCCCTGGACTCTGACCGAACGCCCTTGACTTCCTTGGGCGAATGGCGCCTTTCTTGGGCCATCGACGGTTTCCGGGCGCCATGTGCCCGGGAGAAAAGGGAACACGGTGAGGCGTACCCATCAGGGACCGACTCCGTGGCTGCCCCCGCAACTGTGAGCGGTGAGCCCTTCGTCAATGGCCACTGAGAGAGTCCCGAGCGGGTCTCTCGGGAAGGCGACGAAGAAGCCAGGACCCGCGAGCCAGGAGACCTGCCGCCGATGCGTGACGCCGACGGAGAGCGGCGCCGCGACCTCGACCGGACGCCGGGGTGTGCGTCTGGCGTTGGGTGCCGGCGGCAGTTCCAACGCGTCGCGTTCAGACCTGTTTGCCCCTCGCGACGCCATCACTTCCCCGATCGTCTGTTCTCTGACCGCGCGCGGAGTCCGCCACCGCGCCACGCATGCATTGGGAGCGACGCACCGCCATGACTCTGCGAAAGACCACCCTGGTTGCGCGCGCCGCCGTCGGCGCCGGCTTCCAACTCAGCGACACGTCCGAGGTCAACATCGCCCGCCCCGGCGACATGCCAGCGGACCGATGCCGGGCGAGGCGGTGGTGTCTCTGACCTGGAGGTGCAGCCATGCATATCGTGGACGGAGCCTTGAGCCCCGCCGTCGTCATCGGCGGAACCGCCCTGGCCGTGGGGGGAATTGCCCTGGGGCTGCGCTCCCTGACCCTGGAGCGGATTCCGGCCGCCGGGGTGCTCAGCGCCACCTTCTTCGTCGCCGCGTTGGTGCACGTGCCCATTGGCCCATCGAGCGTTCACCTGATCATGAACGGTCTCGCCGGGCTGGTGTTGGGGTGGGCCGCCTTTCCCGCCTTGTTCGTCGGCCTGGTGTTGCAGGCGGTTTTCTTTGGCTTCGGCGGCCTGACGGTGCTGGGCGTGAACACGCTCAACATCGCTCTGCCGGCGGTGCTGGTGTGGCTGCTCTGCCGCCGGGGGGTGACGCGGTCCGACGCCCGGGTGGCGGCCGTGATGGGGCTGATCGCCGGGGCGCTGGCCATTATCCTGACGGCTCTCCAGGTGGCCCTGGTCCTCTGGCTGTCGGGCGATGAATTCCTGCCCGCCGCCAAGCTGGTGGTTGTGGCCCATCTGCCGGTGGCCGTGATCGAGGGTCTGGTCTGCGCCGCCGCCGTCACGCTGATCCATCGTGTCAAGCCGGACCTGTTCGGCACTTTGGCCACGCCACCCCGCGCGGCCTGATGAGGGATGTTCGAGTCATGACCAAGCCCGTTCAATCGATCGTGGTCGCCCTGCTGATTGTCGCCCTCGTCGCCGGGCTGGCCGCGCCCCCGGCGCTGGCCCACAAGGTGGTTCTCTCCGCCTACGCCGCTGGTGATGTGATCGAGGGTGAACTGGGATTCTCCAATGGGGATATGGCCGTCGATACCGTGGTCAATGTGTTGGACACGGACGGCAACACGCTGGGCGAGACACGCACCGACGCCGACGGCTTTTTCGTCTTCACCCCGACCCAGGCCGTGCCGCATGTGTTTAAGGCCGATCTGGGCGCCGGGCACGTGGCGGCGGTCACCCTGGCGGTGGACGACCTGCCGGCCAGCGTCGCGCGTGGCGCGGGGACGGTCGTGGAGACCAGCCTCGCGGCAGCACCTGGCGCTATTCCCTCTGACGGGACGGTGCTTCCCGTCGCCGCCCCGCCGAGCGTCGTGCGTGAGATGATCGCCGAGGCGGTGCGCAATGAGGTCCGCCCGTTGCGCCGCGAGATCGCGGCCTACAAGGAGCAGCATGACCTGCAGACGGTGCTGGGCGGCATTGGCTACATTCTCGGCGTGTTCGGATTGGCGTTCTTTCTGCTGGCCCGACGCCAGCGCCGGCCCGACGCATGAGCCATCGTTTGCAGGGCACCGGCGCGGGGGCGCGCGCCCCGGTGGCACCGGGCGCCCTGGACTGGGCTGGTCGGGACAGATCGGACGGCCGTGGGATCGGGTCGCTCGATCCGCGCGCCCGGATTCTCGGCGCCGTGGCCTTCGCCGTCGTGACCGTGGCGCTGTCCAGTCTGATCGCGTTGCTGCTGGCGCTGGCGCTGGCGGCCGGGGCGCTGGCGGCGGCGCGACTGCCGGCCGGACCGACCCTGAGGCGCGTGGCCATGATGGATGGGTTCATCCTGGTCATGCTGGTGTTGTTGCCGTTCACCGTGCCCGGCGAGCCGGCGTTCTCGGTGTTCGGCTGGCCGGCGTCCTGGGCCGGGCTGGAGCGGGCCGCCGCCATCGCCCTGAAGGCCAACGCCGTCGTGCTCATGCTGCTGTCGCTGGTGGGGTCCATGGAACCCACCACCCTGGGTCACGCCCTGGCCCGGCTGCGGTGTCCGGAAAGCCTGGTGCATCTGCTGCTGTTCACCGTGCGCTATATCGCCGTGGTCGAGGACCAGTATCGGCGCCTTCGCCGCGCCATGAAGGCCCGTGGCTTTCGCCCCCGCACCAACGGCCACACCTTGCGCAGTCTCGGCTATCTGATTGGCATGCTGCTGGTGCGTGCCATGGAACGCTCGGAGCGGATCCTTCAGGCCATGAAGTGCCGGGGGTTCACCGGGCGTCTGATGCTTCTGGACGACCTGCGCTATTGTCGGCGGGACGCGCTGTTCGCGCTGATGCTGCTGGCCAGTCTCGGCCTGCTTGTGACAGTGGATGCCTTGTATGTCGGTCTTGCTTGAGGTTGACGATCTTTGCTTCGCCTACCCGCATCGGCCGCCCGTGCTGACCGGGGCGGCGATGACCCTGGCGGTGGGCGAGCGTCTCGCGATCACCGGGCCGAACGGTGCCGGCAAGAGCACGCTCCTGCAAATTCTGGTGGGCCTGTTGCGGCCGCAGGCGGGCCGAGTCGTTGCATTCGGCGTCGAACGCCGGCTCGAGGCCGACTTTCACGAGGTGCGCCGCCGCGCCGGCTATGTGTTCCAGGACCCGGACGATCAGTTGTTCTGCCCGACCGTGGCCGAGGACGTGGCCTTCGGTCCCCTCAATCTGGGCCTGGGGCGGGCCGAGGTCCTTGCGGTGGTGGACCGCGTGTTGACCCAGGTGGGGTTGGACGGCTTCCGCGACCGGATCACACACAAGCTGTCGGGAGGGGAAAAACGATTGGTGTCGTTGGCCTGCGTGCTCGCCATGGAGCCCGAGGTCCTGCTGCTCGACGAGCCCACCAATGGTCTGGACGAAGACACCACCGTGCGTCTGACCGAGATCCTTCTGGATCTGCCCCAGGCGATGGTTGTTATCTCCCACGATCCCCACTTTCGGCGCCGGATCGCGACCCGGACCCTCCGTCTGCATCAAGGCCGGCTGGTCACGTCGCGCCCTGTCTGCCAGCACGCGAGGACCAGCCTGGGCGCGGGTGCCTGAGCCTTGGCGGGGCGCGACGCGGGTCCGCCTTTCGAGAGTCCGGCCGTGGGCAGGTCCCGGGCCGGCATGCGCCCTTCGGTGTTGCCCGATGGACCGCCGGACTCGGTCGGATGCGCACCTGATCCGCACCAGGTGCGCTGATACACTGGACCGGTCAGTTGGATAACGGCCCGACCGGCGCCGGCCTGAAGTGTGTGGCAGGGAACGCCGGTGCGTGTCGTGATAGTCCGACGGCGGGGCGTGTCGCGAGGCCAATTTGTGAACAGTAGTGTGTGAAGCGTGATGTCTGAGTGACCGGTGTATGCGTGATCGGTCCTTGCCGGACGCCCCGATTCTGGACGGTGGCTTCTTTCCTTATCCCTGACCTGGACTAAGACGGCCTTGAGAGCATGTCGCGACCCATCGGGTTTAAGCGACATGCTCTTTTTTTGAACTCTGAGCAAATCGTCGTCGCGATCCGTTCCGGATTGCTCGGGATTTGCTTGTCTCTAGCCCGGCAACTGAACCGGCTGGGGATGGGCGCCCTTCGGCGCGCAGCCAAGCGCCTGATCGAGGTCTGGGGCGTCGAACTCCGCCTTCATGCGCGTTCGCAGGTAGGCCACGACTCCATTGCGCTTGTCGGGCTTGATGTAGGCCCAGGTGAAGAACAAGCCGCCCCGGGCCTCCAGGGTCGAGAGTGCATGGTGATCCTGCAGGCGGGCCACGGCGGCGCCCAGGTCGGCGGCGCTGCCCACATAGACCCACCCCGGCTGGACGCCGCCATGGAAGACCACGAACACACCGCCGCGCCGCGCCAAGTCCTTGCGGTGCGGATGCAATGCCAACAGGCGAACGAAGCGCCCCCGATCGTCGCGCTGCCAATAGGGATCGGGCGGGGGCTTGTTTTCGTCGCCAAACATGAACGAAAAGAACGACATCGAACATGGTATCCGGAAGGGAACGACAACCCGGCCAGGGCCGGCGGTGGGGCGCCCGGCGGCGCGATGGGCAAGCCCGCGGCGAGAGAACATGTCTTGTCAACGTCACGCCGGGGGCTGGTTGCTGGTCTTGATGCCTCGGTGTGTCAAGGGGAGCCGGCCGGGTCCGATCGACGATCGCGGAAGGGGTGCTGGCCTTTGAGGCGTTGGAGGCGCATACGGCATACTGATGCCCGACCGAGTCGCTGTCAGGGTGCCACGGCCCTGGTGAATGATCCCTTACGCAAAGGACCCCGCCATGATGATGTCGCGCCCAATCGACATGCTGTCGGCCCAGGAGGTCATCGATCATCTGGGACTCATCCCGCATCCGGAGGAGGGGGGCTACTTTCGCGAATGTTATCGCTGTGATGAAGCGCTGCCGGGTGATGCCCTGCCGGCGCGTTACGGCGGCGCGGCCCGCTGTTTTGGAACGGCCATCTATTATCTGCTGACGCCGGAGACGGTGTCCGCCCTGCACCGCCTGGGCAGCGATGAAGTGTTCCACCATTACGCAGGCGACCCGGTCGAGCAGTTGCACCTGCATCCGGACGGCCGCGCCACCGTGGTCACGATCGGTTCCGACCTTGGGACCGGTCACAGGCCGCAGGTGCTGGTGCCACGTGGGACGTGGCAAGGGGCGCGGCTTGTGAACGGCGGCCGCTGGGCCTTATTGGGCTGTACCGTGGCGCCGGGTTTCGAGTTCGTCGACTACGAACATGGGCGGCGCGGAGCGCTGACGATCGCCCATCCGGATCACGCGGACCTGATCGCGGCCTTGACTCCCGCCGAGGACTAGAGCCCGTCCGGAAAG
>JANQGN010000664.1 GCA_028277295.1 Rhodospira sp. | reverse complement strand
CAGGGCGCGGATGAAGCTGTACATGAACTTCTCCGCGGACAGGTAGGCGACACGGCGGTCCGGTCGTCCGTCGCGGATATGGTGGGCGATGGCGTGCATGAGATGGGTCTTGCCGAGCCCGACGCCGCCATACAGGAACAGAGGATTGAAGGGCACCATGTTGGACTCGGCCACCCGCTTGGCGGCCGCGTAGGCGAACTCGTTGGGCTTGCCCGTGACGAAGCGGTCGAAGGTGTAGCGGGGGTCCAGCGGGGCCGAGGCCAGGGCGGGATGGGCGCGCTCCCAGTCGGACACCGTGGCGCTGGTCGGCTCGGCCGGGACGTCGGCCGCGCCGATGGGGTCCAGGGATGCGCTGGGCGGCGTGTCGGGGCGCGCGCTGGGCGGTGGCAAGGCGAGCGTGGCCGGGCCGTCCCCGCTGCCGGCCGGGGCGATACCCTCCGCGAGCGGGGTCGTCCCGCCGGTGCTGGCGGCCACCACGAAGAGCAGGCTCCGCGCCTTGGGATCGGCGCCCGCCCACAGGTCGCGGATGCGGTCGGCGTAGTGGGTGACGACCCAGTCGCGCATGAATGGGGTCGGCAGACCCAACGCCACGTCACGATCGCTTTGCCGGGCCAGCGTCATCGGTCGCACCCAGCTGTTGTAGGTCGCGGTCCCGAACTCGGTTTTCAGTTGGCGCTGTACTCGCGCCCAAAGCTCGCCGGCGTCCATGTCCAACTTTATGTCCATCGTCTGATCGCCCAGCACGGCACCGCGCCGGTCCAAGTCCAGGCGGCGGGACCAATCGATCTCGGCCCCTGGGAGAACCGGGGCCGGCTGGCCGCCATGCGTACCCCACAGGGACAAATCACCCCTTGCCGCGAGTCCGTCTGACACCCGGCCGCACAGATCGTGCTCGTCATGAGTCCAAAACGTCAAACGAACGCCTGTCCGAATGGCCAGTGTTCGTGTCCTTGGTTCGATCGCGCCGTGACGGTCTCTCCGCTACCCATCTGTGACTCCGCCCCGCATCCTGTTACCCGGTTCTTTGCCCGGTCTTATGTCCGGTTTTTTGCCCGCTTCGTCGTTCCGTTCTGAAACCCGCGCGTGCGATCGTTGATAAGGCCCGCCCACCGCGTCGGAGACCGACGGGCGTCCCAGGGTACGTTGGCCCGGTTGCGCCAGGCTCATCATGTTCCGGTCCCTACCCCTTTGCCTTTTGCCTTTTGCCTTTTGCCCTGGGCGCCCTTGTCCTGGCGCCCCCCGCGTCAGGGAGTATGTCTGTGTTCATGCCGGGATATTCGCCGGACGCCAGTGCCCGACCCGCCATTCCTGATTCGGGCGTTGAGGACGCCACACCGGGACCCTGACACCAAGTGTCCAACACCAGATGTCCGACGACGGTCGTCCGATGACAGTTCAATGACGGTCGCGCCGATGACGCGGCCGGGTGGCCGCCTGCCGCGCGTCGTCCAGCCCTCGAGTACCGTACCCTCGCCCTGCCAGAACCTTGTCGCAGGCGTTGACCCTGCATCAAGGACAAAACGGGCCGTCACGCAACCGTCATGAGTTGGTCTGGTGTCTTCCCTCGGGGCTTTCTCTCCTCCAAACAGGCGGATCGCCGGGCACGGCGTTCCCGCTGTTGCGCCGACGCCGAACACGCCGGCCGATCATCTGGGCTACCCTTGGTGCCCGTTCTCGGTGTCCCCGTCTGTGCACCCCAACCAGGCGCCCCGACGGACGGCGGTTCTCCGCGTGATCCGGATCCACGAGATCCGCACGCCAGATCCGTTGCGCGGACGGACTCACCGTGACACACATTCAGGCGGCGACGGGGCACCGGAACGGTATAGAGACAGTCTCGAGCTGTAATTGTTACAAACCAATCAAAGTCGGCAATTAACCGAAAAAAATGTCACCTACCTGAAATAAATAAGACCTGAAAGCGGTATCCGCTCCAGCGCATTTTCGTCCTATTCATCGTTCATTTTTCACATCGACTGTTTTTCTGAGTCGCTCCACCCGACCCGTTTTGAATACTAATCACCCCTCTTATCCGAGGCAACGTGATCGAAACGGGAACATGGCCAAAACTTTAGGGATTGACGCGAGATGAGGTAATAGGACGGTCATCTGCCGCAAGATCTTGACCTGGCGGCGGCCCGATCACGCCGGACAACTCTCCTGCAAACGTTACGTGAACTGGTGTGACCTCGCGCATAGCGATCCTGGCGGGCCGGGTGGACGCGGCCGGCTTCGCCGCCGGTCGCCCTGGGACGGCTGGCGCGCGGAGTCCTTCGGCGGCATGCCGCGAGTCCCGGGCTTTCGGCCGGACCGGGAGGGTTACGACTCCAGGGTCGGTTCGCGGCGCTCGCTGAGGGCGGGCGTGGTTCTTGCCGCGCGGGTCGGGCGGGCATCACCGCCCTTGGCGGCGGCTCTCGGGCGCGCGGCGCGTCGCGTCACGACCACCGGCGCCCACAGCAGACCCTTGACCAGCTCATAGAGAAGCAGGGCCACCACCAGACCGGCGCCGGACCAGGCCAGGGAGGCGGTGTCCACCGGCAGGGCCGGCTGGAATCCCTCTAGCGTGGCCCGCGCGGCCAGGGGGTCCAGATGGCGGACGAAGGCCCAGGGCTGCAAGGCCGACGGCGCCTCGGCCAGGGCTCGCAGGGCCGCGCCCAGCGTGGTCACGCGGTCCTCGACGACGGCCATGATCTCGGTGATCATCGGCCGTTCGGCGGCGTCGGCCACGGCATGATGACCCGCCAGGTGAACCAGTTGGGCTTCCGCTTCGTCGAGATGCCCGCCCAGCCGCTGGCGGTACTGTTGCAGGTACTCGCGCCATTGCGAGGCGGCCATTGCCCCGGCCGCGCCAACCATCGCGCCCGCCAGCGAATCCAACTTGCGCGCCATCCAACCCACTGGCATCGTTCCCTCCCTTGCGCTCGCCCGCCCACGGGGACGCCCCGATGACGTTTGCGATCGATCCGGCCCAGACCGCTGGCCTGGGCGCGGCCTTTTTTACAACCGCGGCCTTCCTGCCCCAAGCCCTGAAGGCGTGGCGCAGCCGATCGGTGGGTGACCTGTCACTTGTCACCTTCCTGGTGTTCACCGTGGGCGTGGCTCTCTGGCTGGCCTATGGGCTGATGACCATGGATCTGCCGATCATCCTCGCCAACGGTGTGACCCTGGTGCTGGCCGGCGCCATCCTGGCCATGCGGGTGGCGTTCGCCGGCCAGCCCGCCCGCGCTCCCAGGGGAGGGGGGCCAGGTGGTCACGGCGACCATCACCCGTCATGAGCCTGGAGGCAACGCTGTGGGCGCTGGCGGGCACCGTGACGCTGCTGGGCGCGGCGGCGTGGCGGTTGCGTCGGCCGTGGCGCCCGGGACGGCTGTGGCGGGTGCCGTGGGGCGCCGTCGCCGCCGTCTGCCTTGTGCTCACTCTTGGACTGCTGGCTCATCTTGTCAGCCTGTGGAGCGGCCGGCCGCTCTCCCCGCGTGGATTGTGAGCGCCTTGGCCGTCGCGCCCGATCGTTGACGGCGGGTGCGGCGCGAACCCGCGCGGGGTGAACGCGGTTGACCGCGCGGCCGTCCGTGCTAAAGCAGCCCCCGATTCCGTTGCTCCCTGATCAAGAGACTGGACCGCGCCCCCATGACCCATACCCTCGACGCCTCGTCACCTCTCGCCTTCGTTGACTTGGTCGATCTGGTGGACCGCATGGCGGGGGCGCGGGTGCTGTGCGTGGGCGACGTGATGCTGGACACCTATGTTCAAGGCGACGTCGAGCGGGTCTCCCCGGAGGCCCCCATCCCGGTGCTGCGCATCGCGCGCCAGACCACCATGCTCGGCGGGGCGGGCAACGTGGTGCGCAATCTGGTCGGCCTCGGGGCGCGGGTCGGGTTCCTGTCCGTGGTGGGCGATGACGCCGACGGGGCCGCCGTCGCCGCCCTGCTGGCCGCGCTGCCGGGAGTCGAGCCCGGCCTGTTGACCGCGCCCGGGCGCCCCACGACCCGCAAGACTCGCTTCATGGCGGGAGGCCAGCAATTGCTGCGCGCCGACGCCGAATGCGATGCGCCGATGGCCGAGGCCACGTCGGAGGCCCTGCTCGCCGAGGCGCGCGCGCGCCTGGCGTCCCATGGTGCCCTGGTGCTGTCCGACTATGGCAAGGGTCTGCTGACGGAGTCCGTCACCCGTGCCCTGATCGCCCTGGCGCGCGCGGCCGGTTGCCCGGTGATCGTGGATCCCAAGGGGGCCGACCATCGCCGCTACGCCGGGGCGGCCGTGGTCACGCCCAACCGCAAGGAGCTGTCGGAGGCCACCGGCGGTCAGCCGACCCAGGATGACGCCACCGTCGAGGCCGCCTGTCGTGCCCTGATCGCGCGCTGTGGGCTGGAGTCGGTGCTGGCCACCCGCAGCCAGGATGGCATGACCCTCGTGCGCGCCGACGCCCCGGCCGAGCATCTGCCCACCGAGGCCCGCGAGGTGTTCGACGTCTCCGGCGCGGGTGATACCGTGGTGGCCACCCTGGCCGCCGCCCTGGCGGCCGGCGCGTCCCTCTCGGCGGGGGCGCGGCTGGCCAACGCCGCCGCTGGGATCGTGGTGGGCAAGGTGGGCACGGCGGCCGTGCGCGCCGACGATCTGGTGGCGACGCTGCATCACCAGGACCTGGCGCGCGCCGAGGACAAGGTGGTCCGCCTGGAGGCGCTTCTGGAGACCGTCGAGCGCTGGCGCCGGCGCGGCCTGCGGGTCGGCTTCACCAACGGCTGCTTCGACCTGTTGCACCCCGGGCATGTGTCACTGATCGCCCAGGCACGGGCCGCCTGCGACCGTCTGGTGGTGGGGCTGAACGCCGATGCCTCGGTACGCCGCCTCAAGGGACCCACCCGTCCGGTGCAGGGAGAGATGGCCCGAGCGACCGTGCTGGCCTCGCTGGCCGACGTGGACCGGGTGGTGTTGTTCGGCGAGGACACGCCGCTGACCCTGATCGAGGCGCTCCGTCCGGACGTGCTGGTCAAGGGCGCGGACTATACCGTTCAGGCGGTCGTGGGGGCCGATCTGGTCAGGGGCTACGGCGGTCGCGTGCTTCTGGCCGACCTGGTGGCCGGGCAGTCGACGACCGCCACCCTGGCCCGGGCGGCCAATGGCGGCGGCGCGGGACCAGGCGGCTGACTCTTGGGGGGCTGACCCCGGCGGCAAACGGGCTCATTCCCCCGAGGATGGCGCGGGGTTCTCTTCGCCGGCCGGGTCATCGGGGGTGCCGAGGGTCTTGGTCAACTCGAACACCCGTCGGCGCACCTGGGGGCTGGGAATGCGGTAGTAGGCCCGCACCAGTTCCAGGGTCTCGCGCCGGGTCAAGGGATCGGCGTCGCGCGCTTCTCGCGGTTCGTCGATGGCCCCGCGAATGTGGCGCGGACTCAGGTTGGACACCCCGTCGTCCATATCATCGAAGAAGTAGGACACGGGAACGTCCAGGACCCGGCTCAGGTCCCATAGCCGGCTGGCGCCCACGCGGTTGGCGCCACGCTCGTATTTCTGTACCTGCTGGAAAGTCAGGCCGATCGCCTCGCCCAGGCTTTCCTGGCTCATGCCGAGGAGCGTGCGCCGCAAGCGGATCCGCGCGCCCACATGCACGTCCACGGGGTTTGGCTTGCCCGACGGCGTGCGTCCACGGGTCGACAGCCGCACGGGCTGGTCCTGGTGTTCCGCCATGTTCGTCACTTCCCCGCTGTGGGCCAGTTCCCCCTTGGCCCGCATGGTTGTCAGACGGTGTGGTGCTGCCAACCCCTTCGCGTGAC
>JANQGN010000653.1 GCA_028277295.1 Rhodospira sp. | reverse complement strand
GCGCCGCGCGTCGTACAGGGCATCGCCCGGCCCGGCCACGCCCACCACCGACAACTGCGGCACCTCGGCGGCCACGGCCAGCACCCGGCGCACCGCCTGCTCCGGTGTCAGGCGCTGGGAGACCACGCCGGGCCGGCTTTCATTGGCGCAGTCATACTTTCGGTTGCAGTAGTGGCACTGAATATTACAGGCGGGCGCCACGGCCACATGCATGCGCGCGAAGTCGTGATGGGCCTCCTCTGAGTAACAGGGGTGGTCCTTGATCTTCTCCCAGGTCGCGGGGTCGATGGCGACGGTGGCCTCGCGGCGCTTGTTGTGCGGCAGACGGTGCCGCCGGGCGGCGGGCGCGGCGGCCGGGCGCGCCAGGGCCGCGCGCAGGTCCTCCGACGACACGAGGCCGGTCAACGCGTCGAGCGGAACGTGGGGCAGCGAGGACATGAGGCGGTCTCCGGAACAGGACGGGGCGCGATGCCCCCCGCACAGCAAGCCCGATGCCAACCCCGGACTCGCCCGGATTCCTTGGCGTCGCGTCCCATCCTGGCCGCCCGCCCTGTTCGGGCCGCGACAGCGGCGCGTCGGTTTGTCGCAAGCGCGACAGGCCCGACAGTCCCGAAGCCATCAGGCGCCCGACAGAAGGTGCGCATTGTTACATCGACTCCGTCGGTCCAGGCGTCATGCGAAGGAGAAACGCGCCGTCATTGCGAGCCGCCATCTCATGATGGCGGTGAAGCAATCCAGAGCGAGGCGCGCCGTTCTTCTCCCTGGATTGCTTCGTCGCTTCGCTCCTCGCAATGGCGGATATTTTCTGTCAACCGACTGCGTCATAGGCACCTTGAAAAACAACTGCCTGCGAACCCTTCCGTCACACCGATCAGCACCCCGGCTTCCTGGCACGTCCCTTGCTGCGCCGCGAACCGGGACGCCGCGGCCGGCCCATGGCCGCCACCCCCTCCCCATCCCCTTCAGGAGGACGTCGCCATGTGCCTTGATCTGACCGACGCCGCCCGCTCCGCCATCCGCCTTGCCCTTCGTCGGTCCGAGGCCGCGCGCGGATTGCGCATCGTCGCCGCGGCCGGCGGCTGCGCCGGTCTACAATATCGTCTGGGCCTGGCCGCGGGCGCCGAGGACGGCGACACCGTCCGCGACTACGGCGACGTGGCCGTGTTCGTGGATTCCGACAGCGCCGCGCTGCTGACCGGCACCACCGTGGACTTCGTCGAGGACGAGCGCGGCGCCGGCTTTGTGTTCGACAACCCCAACGCCGCCGGACGCTGCAGTTGCGCCCGCGCCGGCGCCTGAGCGAGAGGAGGCCGCCCCCATGACCCGACCTCCGATGCCGGACCTCGGACCCGAGCCGGACACGCCCACCCCGACCGGCCCCGGCGTGGTGCTGGCCGATACGACCCTTCGCGACGGCGAGCAGACCGCCGGCGTGGCCTTTACCCGCGCCGAGAAGCTGGCCATCGCCGAGGCCCTGGACGCGGCCGGGGTCCCTGAAATGGAGGTCGGCATTCCCGCCATGGGACCGGAGGAGCAGGACGACATCCGCGCGGTGCTGGACCTGGGGCTGCGGGCCAGGACGTTCGCCTGGTGTCGCCTGAGCGAGATCGACCTGAGGGCCGCGCTGGCCTGTGGGGTCTCCATGGTGCACCTGTCGGCACCGGTCTCGGACCGCCAGATCGCCGGCAAGCTGGGCCGGGACCGCGCCTGGGTGCTGACCGAACTGGATCGCCTGATCCGCCAGGGGCGGGACGCCGGGGTCACGGTGAGCGTGGGCGGCGAGGACGCCTCCCGCGCCGATCCGGACATGCTGGCCCGGGTGATCGAGACCGCCGAGCGCGCCGGGGCGCGGCGCTTCCGCTTCGCCGACACCCTGGGCCTGATGGAGCCCTTCGCCACCCGGGCGATGTTCGAGCGCCTGCGCGCGCGCACCGGCCTGGAACTGGAGATCCACGCCCACGACGACCTGGGCCTGGCGGTGGCCAACTCCCTGGCCGCCGTGCTGGGCGGCGCCTCCCACGTCAGCACAACGGTCATTGGCCTGGGCGAGCGCGCCGGCAACGCCGCCCTCGAAGAGGTCGCGGTGGCCCTGGAAACCCTGCATGGGCGGGTCACGGGGGTGGATGCGCGCCGCCTGCCGGCGCTCGCCGACCTGGTGGCGCGGGCCGCCGGACGGCCGGTGCCCTGCGGCAAGAGCCTGGTGGGCGCTGGCGTGTTCAGCCACGAAAGCGGCATTCACGTGCAGGCGCTGTTGCGCGATCCTGGCACCTACACCGGGCTCGATCCGGCGCGCCTGGGCCGCGCGCATACCCTGGTGGTCGGCAAGCACTCGGGCGCCGCCGGCCTGGCGCGGGCCTGCGCCGACTTGGGCCTGGCGATGGACACCGATCAGGCCCGGCGCATGGTGCCCCTGCTGCGGGCGCATTATCGCACCAGCAAGCGCCCGCCCGACGCCAACGACCTGCGCGACTGGCACGCGTTGACGGCCGGCGCTCTGCGTGAATCCCGGGCGGCGACTCGAACGGCGACGCGACGCGGTCGAGTCGCGGTGCCCCAGGACACGCGCGGGTTCGCACCGCCCTCGGCCGTCATGGTGACGTCATGAACGCGGCCGTGGAGCGTCTGATCGACCTGTCGGCGGCCGAAGAGTTTTTCGACGCCCTTGACGTAGCCTATGAACCCCGGGTACTGGCCGTCAGCCGTTTGCATGTGCTAAAGCGGTTTCGAGAATACCTGACCGCGCACCCGGAGCCGGACGAAACCATCCTGCGTGACTGCCTCAAGCGCGCGCATGACGATTTCGTCCGTTCGGATGCCCGCAGCGAACGGGTGTTTGCCGTATTCCGCCAGCGAACCGATGTCGCCGGCCGGGCCTTCATTCCCCTGGAGGCGCTGGCCCCCATGCCATCCCCTACCCTGGAGTCCGAGTCATGAGTCAAGGCCTGACCATGGTCGTGTGCATCAAGCAGGTGCCCGACAGCGCCCAGATCCGGGTGCATCCGGTGA
>JANQGN010000627.1 GCA_028277295.1 Rhodospira sp. | reverse complement strand
CGACCGATCAATCCCCTGCCCTGGATGGCGGCGGGCACCGACACTGGAAAGGGATGATGCGAAAGAGCCTCTGGATCGTCGCGACCGGCGCCATTGCCGCAATGGCCCTGGGCACCGCCTATATCGTTCCCCATGCCGCGGCGCGGGACGCCGAGACCTATCGGCTGATGGAGCTGTTCGCCAATGTGTTCGAACGGGTCAAACAGGACTATGTGGAGCCGGTCGAGGACCGCGAACTGATCGAGGCCGCGATCAATGGCATGCTCACCTCGCTCGATCCCCATTCCGGCTATCTGGATCTCGAGCACTTCCGCGACATGCAGGTCCAGACCAAGGGCGAGTTCGGTGGCCTGGGGATCGAGGTCACCATGGAGAACGGCCTCGTCAAGGTGGTGTCGCCCATCGATGACACACCCGCCGCCCGCGCCGGCCTGCAACCAGGCGATTTCATTACCCATCTGGACGGCGAGCCGGTGACCGGCCTGACCTTGAGCGAGGCGGTGGACCGCATGCGCGGCCGGGTTGGAACCGACATCCTGCTGACGGTGCTGCGTCAGTCGGCGGGCGAGCCGTTCGATGTCACCATCACCCGCGCCATCATCACCATCCGCTCGGTGCGTCATCGCCTGGAGGGGGGGGACGTTGGTTATGTGCGCGTCACGTCGTTCACCGAGCAGACCGAGAGCGGCATCGAGGATGCCATCGACGACTTGAAGGCGGAGTCCGGGGACGCGCTCAAGGGCTTCGTGCTGGACCTGCGAAACAACCCGGGCGGCCTGTTGGAGCAGGCGGTGGCCGTCTCCGACGCTTTCCTGAATGCCGGTGAGATTGTTTCCACGCGAGCCCGCGACCTTGACGAGACCCAGCGCTTCAATGCGCGGGACGGTGATCTTGCCGATGGCCTGCCCATGGTTATCATCATCAACGGTGGGTCTGCGTCGGCGTCCGAGATCGTCGCCGGTGCCCTGCAGGATCATGGCCGTGCCCTCGTGCTGGGCACCAGGAGCTTTGGCAAGGGCTCGGTCCAGACGATCATGCCGCTGCCGGGCAATGGTGCCATGCGGTTGACCACGGCGCGATACTACACCCCGTCGGGGCGGTCGATTCAGGCCAAGGGCATTGACCCTGATATTGTTGTGCAGCCGGCGCGCCTGGAGCTTCTGGACGCGCCACAACGGCGTAGCGAGGCCGACCTGCGCAATGCCCTGGATACCGCCGGGACCGCCGAAGGGGACGATGGCACGGGACCGGGCGATGGTACGCTGGGTCCGTCGAGCGATACCGACACCGAACCCGACAGCGATCCCCACACCGGCACTGTCGTCGACGCGGATATCAGTGGGGGTGAGGCCATCGAGGACTACCAGCTGGCGCGCGCCGTGGATTTGCTGCGCGGGTTGGCATTGTATCGCCAGCGCACCGCGGCGGTGAGCGGCGCACCGAACTGACGAGGCGCGCCCGGGATGTCCGGGCGACGGATCCGGCCTGCCGGGGGGCGGGTGTCCCGGGGCTGAGGGGAGACGTGAAACCGTGAAACTGCCAGGCATGTCCAGGGGCGGCCGCGGGCGGCGGTCCTTCGATCCCCTCGGCGATCCGCTGGACGGGTTGGACCTGGATGGCCCGTCCGGTGCCGCGGTCGATCCGGTGGTCTCGGCGGTGATGGGCGACGGGACGGGAGGCCGGTCGCGTGGCGGCGCCGATCCGGGCGAGATGGACCTTGGCGCGTTTCCTGAACCCCTCGATCCGCCCAAGGGGATCGTCACGCGTCTGTTCGGCGCGGAGGACGGGCTCGATCCGCGGCGCGGGGATCGCGATCTGGACGACGACGAGGACCACGACGGCGCGCGCGCGGGTCGCGGGCGCATGGCGACCATGGCCGGCATGGGCGCCCTGCTGCTGGTCGGTGGCGCGGCGGCGGGGTGGTGGCTGTGGCAGGGCCAGGATACCGACGATTTGCCGGTGGCCGCGCTCGATGCCGCGGCGGACGGCGATCTCGCGGCTGTCGATGGTGCGCCTCCCGGTGTGGTGCCGGTGTTGCAGACGCCCGAGCGGGTGGTGATGACCATCCCGCCCCTGACAGTGCCGAGCGCAGACACACCCTCCATGAACCTGGACGCGCCGAGGCTGGTGGCGGACGCCACCGCCGCCACGGATCGGTCGATGCAACGCCGACCCTGGTTGACGCCCGGGCAACCGACGGGAGGCGCGGACGGTGCCGCGGCCGCCGATGCGGGGGCGCCTTCGGAGTCGCCGGGCACGGCGGCGGACCTGGACGGGACCCAGGCCGCCGCGCCGGAGCACGGACCCCAGGAGGCCGGAACCGCCGACGGTGCCGAGGGTTCTGACGCGGCCGCCTCCGAGCCCCATGTGTCCGACCCCACTTTGGCCGATCCTGCGATGGCGGCGGACCAGGAAGGGATGTCCGAGGCGACAGCGCATGCCGTGCCCGACCACGGAGAGGGCGGACCGGCGCCGGATGGTTCCCAGTCCTTGGGCGATCACGCTCGGCAAGACCATGCGCATGATCCGGCGCACCACATGGCGTCGGCGTCGGGAACCCCGATGGTAGACGCGCCGAATGGCGAAGATGAACACCGGGACGCGGCTGAACAACCTCACGCCGGCGTGGCGCCCGATGCTGGCCACACCGCGCACGAGGATGGGGTGCGGCACCGCGTGGACCTGGCGACACCCGAGATTGATTTGCCCGACGTGCCGGGCTTGCTGCCCGTGCCGTCGGGGGTTCGTCCCCTGATCGAGCCCGAGGGACCCGACCGTCTCGGCGACGCGCCACCGGTGCCGTCCTACAGGGCCCTCGCCGCGCCCGCCGGACCACGGCCAGGACCCTTGCGCGCCGCGCCCATCGCCGCCCTGCAGGACAACGGTCGCCATGGGCCGGTGCCGACCATAGGCCCGGATGGCACCGAGCCCTGGCGGGCCTACGCCGCGCGTGATGTGGCGCCGCCGGAGAGTCCGCGTGTGGCCATCGTGGTGCGCGGCCTGGGCATGATGGCGGATCCGCTTCAGGCCGCCGTGACCAAGCTGCCGCCCGAGGTCACCCTCTCGTTCACCCCCTACGCCGAGGACCTGGCCGGCAAGATGGCGGTGGCCCGCGAGGCCGGGCACGAGGTGCTGCTCGACCTGCCCATGGAGTCCGACACCTTTCCGGCCCGCGATCCCGGGCCCATGGGCTTGCTGACGCTGTTGCCCGAGACCGACAATCGCGATCGGCTCGACCAGGTGCTGGCCGCCGGCCGGGGCTATGTGGGGGTGATGGCCGGCGCCGGGGGGCGTTTCGCGACGTCGCCGGACCACATGAAGCCGATCTTGAACCGCCTGCGGCGGGCCGGGGTCCTGTATCTGCACCAGGGCGACACCCGGTCCCTGGTGGCCAATCGGCGCCTGCTGCCGCCGTTGACGGCCGTGGATGTGGTCGTTGACTCCATGGGATATGCCGAAAGCGTGCGGGCGCGTCTGGATTACATGCAGCGTCTGGCGCAGGCGCGCGGGACGGCGGTGGGCGTGATGCAGGCCACGCCGCTGAATTTCGCCACCCTGCGGGCCTGGCTGGAGGGGCTGGAGGCCGCCGGCGTGGCGCTCGCGCCCGTGTCGGCGGTGGTGGCGCGGGCGGGTGGCGCCGGGGCGGAGGGATCGGCCCCGGGCGCCGGCATGACCGGCGATGCCGCGTCCCATGGGCATGATCCGGCGCATGGGACACCGGACGGACATCAGCACGACGCGGTGGCGAATACGGGAGAAGGCCATGGGTGAGAGGGCGATGGAGGTCTCGGCGGCGGGTGGCGTGACGCTGGATGGCCGGCCCTATCGGCGTGGCGTTGGCGTGATGGTGGTCAACGACCGCGGCCATGTCTTCGTGGCCCAGCGCACGGACTTTGTCAGCGACGCCTGGCAGATGCCCCAGGGCGGAATCGACCCGGGCGAGGACCCCCGCCAGACGGCGTTGCGCGAACTGGCGGAGGAAACCGGGATCCATGCTGATAAGGTGGAGATCCTGGATCAAACGTCCGACTGGCTGCGCTATGACCTGCCAGCGGACCTGGCGCTGACCCTTTGGCAGGGGCGCTACCGGGGACAGGAACAGATGTGGTTCTTGCTGCGCTTCACGGGCACCGATGCCGACGTGAACCTGGACACCGAGCACCCGGAGTTCTCGGCCTGGCAGTGGGTGCCGCTGGAGCGGGTGGCGGCCCTCATCGTGCCGTTCAAGCGCGCCCTGTACGACCAGGTGGTGGCCGCGTTCGGCCCCCGCGTGCGGGCCATCGCCGCGCGGGCCGGGGAAACGGCCGCCTAAGCCGGTTCCTTACCGGACCCCCGTCAACTCCGCCACCATGGTCCCGAAGCGCGCCGTGTCGCCCACCAGGCGCGGCACCTTGTGCTGACCGCCGGCCTGGCCCCGGGCGGCCATCCAGGCGGCGAAGCGGCCCGGGGGCAGCGCCGTGACCCGGGGGGCGTCCAGGCCCTCGGTACGGTGCGTCTCGTAGTCCTCGTTCTCGCGGCTCAACGCGGCATCGAAGGCGGCGCGAAAGGTCTCCAGAGTGGCGGCGTCCGGCGGGATGGCGAACTCCACCAGCAGATGGTGATGCGCTGGGGACGCGTCCGCGCCCAGTCGGTCGGGCACCACTGCCCCCATGGTCCAGTCGCTGGGGTGCAGGGCCGCCGCCCGCGCGGCGGCCGCGACGGCGATCTCCACCTCGGCGTCGATCAAGTGTTCGCCGAACACCGACAGACTCCAGGACGTTCGACCGGTGATCACCAGCCGGGGGGGGAAGCGCGACACCAGGCGCACCGTGTCGCCCAGCACGTACCCCCAGGCGCCGGCGCAGGTGCTGAGCACCAGGGCGTAGTCCCGCCCGATCTCGGCGTCAGCCAGCCAGTGGCGGACGGGCGCGCAGTGGGTCAGATCCTCGCGTGGCACAAACTCGAAGAAGACGCCATGGTCGACCATGAGTCGCAGGCCGTCCTCCGGGCTCGCGTCCTGGGCGGCGATGAAGCCCTCGGAGGCCGGGTAGACCTCGGCCAGTTCGGCGCGGCTGCCGGCCAGCAGCGCCTCAAAGCGTGGCCGGTAGGGGGCGAACGCGACGCCGCCGTGTACCAGCACCTCCAGGTTGGGGAACAGCGCGCCCAGGCTGTTGGCGCCGGTGCGCGCCAGAAGACGCTCGATCAGGATCAACAGCCAGGAGGGAACACCGGCGATCATGCGCAGGTCCCGCCCCGGCAGGTCGGCGCTCAGCCGCATCAGCTTGCGAGGCCAGTCGGGCAGTAAGGCGATGGACGGCGGCGGATACACCAGGGGTCGCAGCATCCAGGGCACCCTGGCGGCTGCAAGTCCCGACAGGTCGCCGGCCACGGCGCCGCCCGGAAGGGGGGTCAGGTCGGTTGAGCCGCCCAGCAGAAAGCTCGGTCCGCCCCAGACGCGGCTGTCAGGGCGGCGCCAGAGGTGGAAGGAAAGCACATCGCCCGCCGCCTTGTGATTCGACCGCATCATGGCGCCGGTAATGGGAATGTGCTTGGTGCGGCCGCTGGTGGTGCCGCTGGTGACCGCGAACCAGCGCACCCGGCCAGGCCAGGTGACGTTGTCCAGCACCGGGAACGGATCCTTCCACCAGTCGCGCCACATGTCGTCCCAGGTGCGTAGCGGCACGCGGGCCTGGAAGTCGGCGACGTCGTGGATGTCGGCGAAACCGTGGGCCCGGCCAAACCGGGTGTCCCGGGCCCGCCGGACCAGTCGGCGCAGAATCCGGGCCTGGGCCTCCACCGGATCGAGCGTCGCCAGGTGTTGGGCGCGGCGGCGGCTCCACAGGCGGAGGGCGGGAGTTGCGTCGATGCGCATCGGGTGTCTCCGGTCGCGGTGGCTGGACCTGTGTCGGGGATCCGGCGGTTATGAGTAACCATCTGATAAAATGGTGCTTTCGTGACGCGATGGGAACCACCTTGGGACATCGGGTGGTTTTCTCCCTCCGCGATCCGGTCTATGGTTTGGGTCCCCAACGTGCCGGTCGCCGGCAGCCAAAGACAAATACACACCAAAAGAGACACGCATGGCAGAGCATTACTCCAAGGTGCTGATCCTGGGATCGGGCGCGGCCGGCTGCACCGCCGGTATCTATGCCGCCCGTGCCAACCTCGAG
>JANQGN010000607.1 GCA_028277295.1 Rhodospira sp. | reverse complement strand
TCCTTGGCGGTGTCGGGGATGATGATGCCGCCAGCGGACTTCTCCTCCGACTCCAGACGCTTGACCACCACGCGGTCGTGCAAGGGACGAAACTTCATGATCTTCCTCCGTCGGTCGACGTTCGTCGTTCATGACGAGGCCGCCCCGGGGCCGGGACGGCCAATGTTTTGATTTCCAGGGGCTTTTCGAGGCTGTTAGCACTCCTCCCCGGCGAGTGCCAACCAGATAAGGCGACGCCCCGGACCTGTCAAGCGCGGAAATCCAAGGATGCAGGGTTTTCGTCGAAAGGCGGAGGAGAGAACGACCTATCGGCGGCTGATTGCCTCGGCCAACAGTCCTTCCAGCGTGGCCGGGTCCTCCCAGGTGACGGCGACGTCCGCCACGTCCACCTGCTGACGCTGGTCGGGCGGCAGGCGCACGGCGTCCTTGGCGGTGGTGATGGGCGCCGCGCCCAGGGCGAAGGCCTCGTCCAGGATCGGCTGGATGTCGGTGGGCTGGTAAGGGTGGTGATCGGCGAAGGGATGGCGGGCGATGACGCGGCAGCCGGCCTGCTCCAACGACCGGAAGAACTTGTCCGGCCGGCCGATGCCGGCGAAGGCCACCACGCGGTCGCCGGCAAGGCGGGCCACCCGAGGTCCCGGCTCAAGGCGCGCGCGCAACAGCCGAAGCCGGGGCGGGACGCGGCTTGCGACGCCGGCCCTGTCGTCGCCCATCAGCACCACCGCGCTGGCACGCGCCAGGCCGGTAGGCACGGGTTCCCGCAAGGGGCCGGCGGGGATCAGGCGGCCGTTGCCAAAGCCAAAAGCCCCGTCCACGACCACCAGGGACAGATCCTGTTCGAGAGCCGGGTTCTGAAAGCCGTCGTCCATGACGATCGCCTCGGCGCCGTCCACCACGGCGGCGCGGCCGCCGTCGGCGCGGTCGCGGGCGATCCACACTGGCAGTCCGCCGGTGGCCATCATCAGCGGTTCGTCGCCCACCATGGCCGCGCCATGCGTGCCGGGATCGACCCTGAGCGGTCCGGTCGCCTGACCCCCATGGCCGCGCGACAGAACCATGGCGTTGAGGCTGTGGACACGCCGCAGGCGTCGGGTCAGGTCCTCCACCAGGGGCGTTTTGCCGGCGCCGCCAGCCACGAGGTTACCGACGCAAAGGACGGGGACCGGTAGCCGCAGAGGCCGGCCACGCGACAGGCGCCGCGCCGTGGCCCAACCATAGACCAGGCCGGCCGGCTCCAGCAGGCGGGCCAGGGGGCCGTCCCTGGACCAGAACTCAGGGGCGCGCATGAGCCCCGGCCTCCTCGGGGGGCGCCGGGGGCGCCAACGGGTTAAGCCAGGGCGCCAGTTCACTCAGGACACGGTCGAGGACGTGCGCCTCGCCGGAGGCGAAGGCGATGCCGGCGCGGCCCAGGGCGTCGCGCGCGGTCGGGTCGGTCAGCAGGGACGCGAGGGTCTCGGCCAGGTCGGTCTCGTCGGCGACGGTCCGGGCGGCACCGGCGGCCAGCATGCGCCGGCTGATGTCGCGGAAGTTGTCCATGCGTGGCCCGAACAGCACGGCGGCCCCCAGGCGCGCCGGCTCCAGGGGGTTCTGGCCGCCGCCGTCACCCAGCAGGCTCTTGCCCATCAGCACCACGGGGGCGAGGCGGCTGAACAGGCCAACCTCGCCCATGGTGTCGGCCAGGTAGACAGTGCAGGCCGGATCGGGCTCGGCGCCCCGTGACCGTTGCGCCACGGCGACCCCCTCCGCCTCCATCGCGGCGCGGGCCTGATCACCCCGCGCGGCGTGACGGGGCATGACCAGGGTCAACAGGTCCGGCAGGCGTGCCCTCAGCCGTTGGTGCACCCGCGCCGCCAGGGCCTCGTCGCCCGGATGGGTGCTCACGGCCAACCAAACCGGGCGCCCCGCGACCATGGGCCGTAGCCGGTTCAGCGCGGCGGGATCAAACGGCGCGGGGTCCGCCGCGAACTTCAGATTGCCAACGCATCGGACCGGATCGGCGCCCAAGGCCGTCAGGCGCGTGGCGTCGGTCTCGCTTTGGGCCAGGGTCAGGTGGAAACGGCCAAGCAGGTCCCGCATGAGGCCACCCGCGTAGCGGCGCCAGGCGCGGAATGATCGGTCGGAGACGCGTCCATTCAGCAGGACCAGGGCCATGCCGCGCGCGTGGGTCTCGATGATCAGATTGGGCCAGACCTCGCTTTCCGCCAAGAGCAGCAGATCGGGCCGCCAGTGGTCCAGGAACCGGCGTACCCAAGGTGCGCGGTCGATGGGAACGAACTGATGGAGGGCACCGGCCGGCAGCCGATCGTCCATCAACCGCGCCGAGGTCACGGTGCCTGTGGTGCAGAGAACCGACAGGCCAGGGCGGTCGCGCAACAAGCGTTCGACCAGGGGCAGCAGCGACAGGGACTCGCCGACGCTGGCGCCGTGCACCCACACCAGCGGCCCCGACGGGCGGGGCCGGCCGGCCCGGCCCATGCGCTCGCCGATGCGGTCGGGATCTTCCTTGCCGCGGGCCAGGCGCCGGCGCAGCAGGACGTGAACCAGGGGCGCGGACAGGTCGGTCAGACCCCGATACACACTCAAGAGGAACATCCAGTCGCCACGGCAAGGGAAATGGGGCCGG
>JANQGN010000397.1 GCA_028277295.1 Rhodospira sp. | reverse complement strand
ATGATCGGCTGATGCAGACGGCGGGAGGTCTGTGCCAGGGTCTCCAGGTTGAGGATGGCGCCCAGGCGGATGGCGAAGTCCTTGTTGCCAAGCTGTTCGATGGCCTTGGCGAAGGTCTCGGTTTCCAGCTTGCGGCGCTCGGTGTCGGCGCGCCGGCCCTCGGTCCAGGTGCGCCAGCCGGACAGCCCCAGGGTGACCATGGCCACCATCGCGCCGGCGGCCACCGACAGACCCCACAGCAGGTTGCGGAACGCCTCGATGCGCTTGTCCGCGTCCAGGCCCCGGATGTCCGTGTCGGTGAAGGCGCCAAAGGTCTCCACGGTGCGGTCAACGGCGGCGCCGATGGCCCCCCACAGGCCGATCCACCCCAGCAGAGCGATCAGGGTGCCGAGGCCGGCCACCCCCAGGGCGACCGGAACGCCCCGCCGCCACCGCCGCCGCCAGGCCCGCCGCCGGTCCCAGGGAAACCCAGCATACCTTATCGCTTTCGCGGAGCGCGCCATCTATCCCCCCTCGATGGTGGTGGTGGCGCGGTCGAAGGCGCGGGCGGCCAGGTCCTCGGGCGACATCCAGATCTGCAACGCGCCGGTGGCGCTGTCCGCCCAGGTGGCCAGCATACCGGGGTCCGTGCGCACTTGCAGCAGGAGCACGTCATCGGTGAGCGCGGCGGTTCGCACCAGCGCCCCATAGCCGAGCATCTGATGGCGCCCGCGCGGCGGTTGGAGCGCGGGGGCCCACGCCTCGCGCATCGCGGCGGGGATACTCTCCGGGGCGCCGGCCAGGCTGTCCAGGGCGAGCGCCAGCCCGTCCAGGGTGGTGGCCCGCAGCGGCTCCGTGTCCCACAGGACACTCATGCGGGTCCAGGCGGTTTCCGGGTCCATCTCCTCCACGGCGACGCCCATGGAGGCCAGCCAGAGCTGGTTCTCGGCGACAAAGCTTTCGACGATCCAGGAGCGGAACGCGCGGCGCGCCGGCGCCGGCATCACGGTCGCGCGGCCAGCCTCGATGGCCTGATCCCGCCACTGGGTCAGAGCCTCGCGGTGGGTGGCGCGGACGGCGTCAGCCTCCAGACGCAACGGTCCCTCCAGGCGCGCCGGGTTGAGGCGGCCGCGCGGCACCGTGCCGCGTCGGGTCATCAGTTCCACGATCCCCCAGGTCGGCGGCCAGGGGCCGTCCGCCGCCGCCCAGGCGCGCAGGTCGGCGAGGCTGGGGCTGGCCTCGCGGGCGGGGGGCAGGCCGGCGCTGGCGTCGTCGAGGGGCGCGGGTGGCGGCGTCAGGGCGTCGAGACGCTGGTGGATCGCCGCCAGCAAGGCGGGGGGCGTCACTGTCCAGTCCGGCGTCCGCAGACTGGTCGTCGGCACGACGTCCAGCTCGAACCGGGGCAGGGTGACGATCCGGGCCTCGTCCGGGTCACGGCGTTCGTGGCCGAAACAGTACCCGCCGTGGAGCAGGCCGCCACCGAGGGCCGGCAGGTTTGCCGGGGGTGGGACGGGCTCGCGCGGCACCGAGGCGGACGTCGGGGCGTACAGCACGACCCCGGCTGGGGGTGCGATGTCCCGGGGCGCCTCCCCCGCGAGCGGTGGCGTGGGCGGACCCAGGAAGAAGAAGAGGACGCCGTCGCCAGGCAGGGGGGAGCCGGGCAGGGGCGGCAGGGTGCTCAGGTCTATCTGGCCTAGAAACGGCCGGTGGCGTCCGGTCGCCGGATCCTCGGGCCACGGCATCTCCTGGGGCAACGTCGGCGCGCCGCCGACGAACGTGAGCGTGTCGGCGCCGGTCGGGTAGCGGCGGCGCAATTCGTAGGCTGGGGCCTGGTGGTCCCGAACCCAGGCGTCGGCCTGCTCCTCGGGACGGCCGTCCGGTGGCTGCCATCCGGGGGTGCTGGAGGGCCGGTCACGCCGACGGGCCTCGCGCCGGGCCTCGATGGTGGTGATATGGGTGCGCAGCTCCCAGAGCAAGGCGCTGTCGTCTGGTGGGCGCGTGGCGACATGGGCCGCGAAGGCATCATCGGAGCTGAAGCAGGCATGCCAGATGGCTTCCAGACGGGCGCGATCGCCGTCGGGCAGATGGCGAACCGCCCGCGCGCCGCGCCGCTCGAGCAGGGGTCGGGCGGCGGCGGCGAACACCATGGCGCGGTCCGTGCCGATCTCCTCGTGGTCCGAGAGTCCGGTGGTGCGATCCAGCAGGACTTGACCCCGGCGCAGGTCATCGTCCATCCGCCGCGCGCGCCCGGCGCCGTCATTGGGTGACGGGTCCGCCGGCCCGGACTGGCCGCCGGGGATCTTGCGACCGAACGTCTTTCCGAACATCGCACCTCCCCGAACAGAGACGACCCCGAACAGGGACGACATCGAAGAACGCCGACCCGCCACGGGTATTGCGTCCGTGGCGCGGTCGGCTCTCCTGTGGGCACTGTGCCCCGCGGATCGGGATGGGCCAAGCTCTGTTTCACGGAGCAGGCCGCGGGAGGGTGCGGATCAGGCGTTCTCCAGCATGTCCTTGCGGCGCTTGACCACCTGCTCGGCCTCGCGGCCCGTCAGTTCCTGAAGGTGGTCGAAGGTCCAGGAGAAGGTGCCGACACCCATGGTGGCCGAGCGGATTTCCACGATCAGGTCATGCATTTCCGATTGCGGCAGCATGCCGTGAACCACGTCCCAGCCGTCCCAGCCATCCTTCTGGTCGAAGCCCAGGATCTGACCGCGCCGGGTGGACAGGGCCCGCTGGGCCTTGCTGGTGGCATCGTTGGGGACGCTGATCTCGACCTTCAGGATGGGTTCCAGCAGCACCGGATCGCAGGCGCCGATGCCTTCGCGCATGGCCAGTTGGGCGGCCGTCTTGAAGGC
>JANQGN010000361.1 GCA_028277295.1 Rhodospira sp. | reverse complement strand
GGGTATAGTTCGGGTCCCAATAGGTTTCCCGATACTCCTTCACGCCCGCCTTGTAGGTCTTTCCAGCCATCCGCCCGGTCTCCCTCGGAGTGTTGTCGTGTGGCCCTGGTCGCGGGCCTTCGTCTTTGGCACGGGGCATCCCGTTGCCAGAGACTCTACGCTTGCTGTCCCATAAAAGTTAAGTTTATTCTCCTTATGCGATCCATAGACATATGTTTATGGATCCATAGACACGGGTCTATGAAACGCCTGGCCACGCGCGGGGCCGGGTCGCCCGCCGCGGGGACGCCCATGCACACCACGCTCCAGCAATTGCGCCTGTTCGAGGCCGTGGCCCGCCACGGCAGCTTCACCCGCGCCGCCCACGAGGTGCATCTCAGCCAGCCGGCGGTCTCCATCCAGGTCAAGCGCCTGGAGGAGCAGGTGGGCATGGGCCTGTTCGACAGCGTCGGCCGGACCCTTGTGCTGACCCCGGCGGGCGAGGAACTGCTGGCCGCCAGCCGCGACATTCTGGACCGGCTGGAGGCCCTGGACACGGCGCTGGACGATCTGCGGGGCGACGTGGCCGGGCCGCTGCGGGTGGCGGCGGTCACCACGGCCAAGTACTTCATGCCGCACCTGATGGGCGCCTTCCTGCGCCGTCATCCCAAGGTGCGCCCGGTGCTCAGCGTGATCAACCGGGCCAACCTGCTGGAACGCCTGGCCGGCAACCAGGACGACCTGTTCATCACCGGGCGCATTCCCGGTGGGCTGCCG
This sequence comes from Rhodospira sp., assembly GCA_028277295.1. GTDB lineage: Bacteria > Pseudomonadota > Alphaproteobacteria > Rhodospirillales > Rhodospirillaceae > Rhodospira. The sequence continues at coordinate 1,470 of JANQGN010000361.1, read as the reverse complement.
GTCAAGGCGGTGCCGTTCCTGGACAACGTCATCCTGCCGATCGCCGCCGCCGATCATCCCCTGGTCGGGCGCGCGGGGATTCCCCTGGCCGACCTGGCCGACCACCGGATCCTTAAGCGGGAACTGGGCTCGGGCACGCGCAGCGCGGTGGAGCGCGCCTTTGAGGACGCCGGGGTGAGCGTGGCGCCGTTCATGGAACTGGGATCCGACGAGGCCATCAAGCAGGCTGTTCAGGCCGGACTGGGGATCGCCTTCCTCTCGGCCTATTGTCTGGGGCCGGAGTTGCAGACGGGCCGGCTTGCGGAACTGGATGTGGCGGGTTTCCCCTTGACCCGCAAGTGGTACGCGGTGCAACGCGCGAACCGGCCCCTCTCGCGCGCCGCCGAGGCGTTTCTCGCCTTCATGAAGGACGAGGCGGCGGTGGAGGCGGCCATGCTGCGGTGATGGTGATGCGGTGTTGGCGCTGCGGTGATGGTGAAGCGGTGATGGTGAAGCGGTGATGGAGATAAGGTGATGGTGATAAAGTGGGGGGTCACTCGGCTTCCCGGACCTTTGCCCCATGCCCTCGCCCATGCCGCCGCCACCGTCGCCGCCGCTGCCCACGCTCTATGACATCCGCGCCGCGCAGGATCGCATCCGCCCGCATGTCCACCGCACGCCGGTGCTGACCTGCGCCGCCCTGGACGCGATGAGCCGCGCCCGGCTGCTCTTCAAGGCCGAGCCGTTGCAGAAGGTCGGCGCCTTCAAGGCGCGCGGCGCCTGCAACGCCGTGTTCTCCCTCGACGACGCCACGGCGGCCCGGGGTGTCGCCACACACAGTTCCGGCAACCACGGTCAGGCGCTCAGCTATGCCGCCGCGCGGCGCGGCATCCCCGCCACCGTGGTCATGCCGCGCACCGCGTCCCGGGCCAAGCGCGACGCGGTCCTGGGCTATGGCGGCCAGGTGGTCGAGTGCGATCCCAGCAACGCCGCGCGCGAGTCGACGCTGGCCCAGGTGGTGGCCGAGACGGGGGCTGCGGTCGTGCATCCCTATAACGACGTCCGGGTGATCGCCGGGCAGGGTACCTGCGCGGTCGAACTGCTCCAGGACACCGGGCCGGTCGACAGCCTTGTGGCGCCCATCGGCGGCGGCGGGCTGATCTCCGGGTGCGCCCTGGCGCTGTCGGCGCTGGCACCGGCAACGACCGTCATCGCGGCCGAACCGGCCAACGCCGACGACGCCCACCGCTCCCTGAAGGCGGGGCGGCTGATCACCGATGACGCGCCGACAACGATCGCTGATGGGTTGAAGGCATCGCTCAAGGACCTGACATGGTCGGTGGCGTCCCGTCATGTGCGGGACGTGCTGTTGGCCACCGAGGACGAGATCGCCGCCGCCATGGGCCTGCTCTGGCAGCGCCTGAAGATCGTCGTCGAGCCCTCCGCCGCCGTGCCCCTGGCGGTGATCCTCAAGCACCCCGAGGTGTTCGC
>JANQGN010000290.1 GCA_028277295.1 Rhodospira sp. | reverse complement strand
CGGCCAGACCTACAAGCTGAGCCTGCTGCCCTCGGGCGTGGTGCGGGGCAAGATGTCGGTGATCGGCAACGGGGTGGTGATCGATCCCTGGGCGCTGTTCGACGAGATCGAGCGGCTGCGGGGCCAGGGTGTCGCGCTCACGCCCGATGTGCTGCGCATCGCCGACAACGCCTGTCTGATCCTGCCCATCCATGGCGAACTGGACCGGGCGCGCGAGGCCGCCGCCGGGGCGGGCAAGATCGGCACCACGGGGCGCGGCATCGGCCCGGCCTATGAGGACAAGGTGGCCCGCCGGGCGGTCCGCCTGTGCGACCTGGCGGAGCCGGAGACGCTGCGCTTCAAGATCGATCGCCTGCTGACCCATCACAACGCCCTGCGCCAGGGCCTGGGCGCCGCGCCCCTGGACGACGAGGACCTGTTTAAGCGGCTCTCCGAACTGGCGCCGCGCATCCTTCCCTTCGTGGCGCCCGTCTGGCGCCTGCTGGACGAGGCGCGGCGCGCCGGCAAGCGCATCCTGTTCGAGGGTGCCCAGGGGGCCATGCTGGACGTGGACCACGGCACCTATCCGTTCGTCACGTCGTCGTCCACCATCTCGGGGCAGGCGGCGGCCGGCTCTGGCATGGGGCCGGGGGCGGTGGCCTATGTACTGGGCATCACCAAGGCCTATACCACCCGGGTGGGCAGCGGGCCGTTTCCCACCGAGTTGCACGACGAGATTGGCCAGCGCCTCGGTGAGCGTGGCCGCGAGTTCGGCACGGTGACCGGCCGGCGCCGCCGCTGCGGCTGGTTCGACGCGGTGATGGTGCGCCAGGCCCTGAAGGTGGGCGGCGTGGACGGCATCGTTCTCACCAAGCTGGACGTGCTGGACGGCATGACGGACCTGAAGGTCTGCGTGGGCTATGAGCTGGACGGCCAGCGCCTGGACCACTTCCCCGCCGGCATGGCGGCGCAGGGCCGGGTCTCCCCGATCTACGAGACCCTGGAGGGCTGGACCGACAGCACCAGGGGCGCCCGCTCCTGGGCCGAGCTGCCGGCCACCTGCATCAAGTATGTGCGCCGGGTGGAAGAGTTGATCGAGGCGCCCGTGGCCATCCTGTCCACTGGCCCGGACCGAGAGGAAACCATCCTGGTGCACGATCCTTTCGCGGACTGACGAGAGGGAAGAGTCCCATGACCCAGACCACGCCGCTTGTCCTGCTGCCCGGCCTGCTGTGCGATGACGCCCTGTGGGCGGCGCAGGCCGAGGCCCTGGCCGACATCGCCGCCGTCCAGGTGGCCGACCTGACCCGGGACGACTCCATCGCCGGCATGGCCGAGCGCGTGCTGGCCGAGGCGCCGGCCGGCCCCTTCGCCCTGGCCGGGCTGTCCATGGGCGGCTATGTGGCGCAGGCGGTCGCCTTGCGGGCGCCGGAGCGTGTGGCGCGCCTGGCGCTGCTGGACACCAATGCGCGCGCCGACCTGCCGGAGCAGAGCGAGCGACGGCGCATGCTCATGGGTTGGGCGCGGGACGGGCGTTTCGCCGAGGTCACCCCGGCGCTGCTGCCCATGCTGGTGCATCCTGATCGCCAGACCGACGCGGACCTGGTCGCGGCGGTGACCGGCATGGCGGACCGGGTCGGCGCCGATGCCTTCCGCCGCCAGCAGACGGCCATCATGGGCCGCCCGGACAGGCGTGGTGAGCTGGGGGCCATCCGCTGCCCGACGTTGGTCCTGTGTGGCGCCGACGACGCCCTGACCCCGCCCAAGGTGCATGAGGAGCTCCACGCGGCGCTGCCCAACACCCTGCCCCTGGCTATGGTGCCGGACTGCGGCCACCTGTCCACCCTGGAACGACCGGACACGGTGAGCGCGCATCTGCGGACGTGGTTGAAGACGTAAGGCCGGCCGGGCTACTCCGCTCTCACGCGGCGCTGCCGTCCTCCCCCTTCACCTTGCTGGAGGTCAGCAAGCCGCGTCGGGTGTGCTCGACCGCCTCGACAGAGGCGGGCAGCGCGCCACCTCCCCGGCGGCATGGTGCGCTGCGCCTGACGGCGCGAGCGCACCCTACAAGCTGCTACAAGCTGCGGGCGTGGTTGGGGACGTAGGACTGACTGGGGCCACCCGCGCTCACGCGGCGCTGCCGTCCTCCCCCTTCACCTTGCCGGAGGTCAGGATGATCATCACGATCATCAGGATGCCGGTCAGCGCCAGGGCCACGAAAATGATCCACCAGGCCTGAAAGATGAACACGGCCAAATAGGCCAGCAGGCCAATCAGCGCCACGGCCATGATAAAAATCAGCTTGAGCGTCACCATGGGTCCTTGCTCCCCATAAAAGGCGCCCCATCCGGGGGCGCCCCGCCATGGAACGACCGCGCGCCAAAGACCGGCCGCGCGCCCCGAGATGCCGGCCATCGTCCCCCGCCGTCGCCACGCTTTGACCCGGCTGGGTCTGTCGCGTCGGCCACGGACATCAATGGCGGCTATGGATCCGCATACCCCATCCACGGAGTCCTGTCCAGCGCGTCCGGTGGCTGCCAGCGGGTCTCGTTCGGGGTTGGCGTCTTGCCGGATCGCGACCTGAACACGCTCACTATATCTGGTCACGCCATCGGATCGGTCGTGTCCGCCGCAAGCGCGCGATAGTTCCCCCGCGCCGGAATGACATGCCGGACCCCGCCGGTGGGATCGGGCACGTCGCCGCTGCGGCGCGGGATGACGTGGATGTGCAGATGCGGCACCGTCTGGCCGCCGGCCACGCCATGATTGATGCCAATGGTGAAGCCGTCCGGGCTGCTCCGGGCCTCCAGCAGCCTTTGCGCGTCGGCGATGGCGTCGGCCAGGGCCTGGCGCTCGGCCGGCGTCAGGTCCGGCCACAGAGCCACATGGCGGCGCGGCACCAGCAGCAGGTGCCCGGGCGCCGCCGGATACTTGTCCCACACCGCCCGGATCAGCGGCGCCTCGAAGACCAGGCGGTCCGGATCCGGCCGGCAGAACGGGCAGGGGTCCAGGCCGGCGGCAGGGACGACGACCGCCATGGCAGGGCTAGCCCTCCGCCGCGCGGGGGGCCGCGGTGTCGCCCAGATCCTCACCGGCGATGGCCTGGTCCAGCAGGGCCAGGGTCTCGGCGCGACCGTAGAGGGCGATGAAGGAGCCCATGCGCGGCCCCTGATCCTGGCCCAGCAGGATTTGGTAGAGCGCCTTGAACCAGCCCTTGAGGTCGCCAAAGGTCTCCGTGTGCTGCTTGCCCACCTCGTAGACGATGGTTTGCAGACCCTCGGCGTTGGTATCGGGGACCGCCTCGGCCAAGGCCGCGCGCAGGTTCTCCAGCGCGCGTGCCTCGCCGGCCGTGGCCGGCCGGTAGCGCTTCGAGGGCAGCACGAAGTCGCGGTAGTAGGCGATGGCATGCCCCACCAACCGGTCCAGGATGGGGGCCGTCTCGGGCGTGGCCCCGGGGGCATAGCGGCTGATGTAGTGCCACAGCGCCGCCGGGTCGTCGGAGTGGCAGACGCTGGCCAGGTTCAGCAGGATGCCGAAGGACAGGTGTGCCTCCTCGCGGGGCGGTTGGCCGTCGTGAACATGCCAGACCGGGTTGTTGAGCCGAGCCTTGGCGTCCTGACGCTCGAAGGTCTCCAGGTGCGACAGATAGTCGTCGACGTTGCGCGGGATCACGTCGAAGTACAGCTTCTTGGCGGCCTTGGGCTTCTGGTACATGAACAGGGCCAGGCTTTCTGCATTGGCGTACGTCAGCCACTCCTCGACGGCGAGTCCGTTGCCCTTGGACTTGGAGATTTTCTGCCCCTTGTCGTCCAGGAACAGCTCGTAGGTCAGGCTCACCGGCGGTTCGCTGCCCAGGATTTTGCAAATGCGACTGGACAGCCTAACGCTGTCGATCAGGTCCTTACCGGACATCTCGTAGTCCACGCCCAGGGCGTGCCAGCGGGTGCCCCAATCGGCCTTCCATTGCAGCTTGCAGCGGCCGCCGGTGACCAGGGTCTCGACCTTCGATCCGTCCTCATCCTGATAGACGAGGGTCCCGGCCTCCGGGTTGGTCTCCAGCACCGGCGCCTGCAGTACCCGGCCGGTCCTTGGGCACACCGGCAGGAACGGGGCGTAGGTGGCCCGGCGCTCCTCGCCCAGGGTCGGCAGCACCACGTTCTTGACGGCGTCATAGTGGCGCAGCACGGCCAGCAGCGCGTCGTCGAAGGTGCCAGAGGAGTAGCACTCGGTGGCCGAGCGAAAGTCGTAGTCAAAGCCGAACGAGTCCAGGAACGCCCGCAGCCGGGCGTTGTTGTGGTGGCCGAAGCTTTCGTGAGTGCCGAAGGGGTCGGGAATGCGTGTCAGCGGCTTGCCCAGGTGCTGGGCGACCATCTCCTTGTTGGGGATGTTGTCCGGCACCTTGCGCAAGCCGTCCATGTCGTCCGAGAAGGCGAACAGCCGCGTCGGAATGCCTGGCGCCAACAGGTGAAAGGCACGCCGCACCATGGTGGTGCGCACCACCTCGCCGAAGGTGCCGATGTGCGGCAGCCCCGAGGGGCCGTAGCCGGTCTCGAACAGGACATAGCCCTTCGCTGGCGTCTCGCCTTTCAGGCGCTCGTCCAGAATGCGGCGGGCCTCCTGAAAGGGCCAGGCCGTGCTGTCGAGAGCGGCGTCGCGCAGGGCGGTGTCGCCCTGGGCAGGATGGGAATCGCACATGGGCTGCTTCTTTGGCTTCTTTGGCTTGGGAGGGCGCGCGGGGCCCACCCGGCAGGAACAAACACGCCGCGCCGTCGGGAAACGGCGCGGCGGCGCGCGGCGGACCAAACCCGGACCGATTGCCCGGGTCAGGCCGCCGACAGCAGTTTCTCGACCTTCTGGGAGGCGGCGTCGGGTTCGATGGATTCAATGGCCGCCAGTTCGCAGGCCAGGCGCTCCAGCGCCTGTTCATAGATCTGGCGTTCCGAGTAGGACTGCTCCGGCTGGGACGCGCTGCGGAACAGGTCGCGGACCACCTCGGCGATGGACACCGGGTCGCCAGAGTTGATCTTCTGCTCGTACTCCTGGGCGCGGCGGCTCCACATGGTGCGCTTGACGCGGGCGCGGCCCTTGAGCGTGCTCAGCGCGGTCTGCATTTCCTGTTTGCTCGACAGCTTGCGCA
>JANQGN010000259.1 GCA_028277295.1 Rhodospira sp. | reverse complement strand
GCCGACCGCACCAGCGAGCGCGCCACCACCGTGGCCGGCGCCGCCGAGCAGACCGCGACCAACGTGGAGACCGTGGCCAGCGCCACCGAGGAACTGGCGTCCTCCATCCAGGAGATCGCGCGACAGGTGGAGCAGGCGAAGGCCGTCGCCCACGATGCCGTCGCCGAGGCCCGACACACCACCGAGATGGTGCAGGCCCTGGATCAGGCGGCCGGGCGCATCAGCGAGGTGCTTGGCCTGATCGCCGACGTCGCGGACCAGACCAATCTGCTGGCGCTCAACGCCACCATCGAGGCCGCCCGCGCGGGCGACGCCGGCAAGGGTTTCGCCGTGGTGGCCAGCGAGGTCAAGGCGCTCGCCGGCCAGACAGCGAAGGCCACCGAGGAGATCGGCCAGCATATCGGACAGGTGCAGTCGAACACCAAGGCGACGGTGACGGCCATCGAGCGCTTCGCCGAAACGGTGACCAGGATCGACGAGGTGTCTGCGGCCGTGGCCGCCGCCGTGGAACAGCAGAACGCGGCGATCGGCGAGGTCAGCCGCAACACCGCGGAGGCGGCGCGCGGCACGGAAGAGGTCAGCCGGTCGATCAACGATGTCACCGCCGCGGCCACCGAGTCCAGCGGGGCGGCCGGAGAGGTGCTGGAGGCCGCCGGCAACCTGAGTCAACGGGCCGCCGAGTTGCGGGATGCGGTGCAGGCGTTCCTGGAGCGGGTGCGCGACGCCTGACCGCCGGCCGTCGTCCCCGCCCCGACGCCGCGGCCTCTGGGCAGCCTCGCGTCCGGCCTGTGGTTCCCGCTGTCATGGCTCTGAGAGCATGGTGGGTGAGGCCAGGATCACGCAACGGGCCCTAAAGGGGATGCCCGCCGCTGACGGCCTGGCGACGCCTATCCCGACGTTAAAGTTGGTGCGGGAAACCGGGTTCTCACGGCATGCCCTCAGTATATATACCTATAGTTATAAATAAGTTGGTCTTCTACATTAAGTAACTTCGCTCTGCGGTTCAATGACCAGAATGTGATCATTTCGTTGGGGTCAAGATGCCTATGGATTTGCTCCCATCCACGATTCAGGATAGGACGTTGCTCAAAGGTCGATGAAAGTATGCAAGTCAGTCCCAGGTAGATTCCATGACGGTGACGATTCGCGCGCGTATCCTTGTCCTGACCCTCGGTCTTCTCCTTCCGACCCTGGTTCTCTTCGCGGCCGCCTCGGACTGGCGGATGTCCTCGATCATGACACTCGCCCAGCAGGAGACCCTGGATGCGGCGGTGACCCGGTATCGCGACGCCTTCCGGAAGCGGCTCGGCCATCTGAAGGCGCTGGCGGTGACCCTGGCCGCGATGCCCGAGATGCAGGCCGCGATAGCCTCCTCCGACACCGCCGCGGCGCTGGCGTTGTTCGATCGGGTTTTCCCGACGCTGAAGGCTGACCAAGGGATCACGCAGATGCAGGCCCACCGCCCCCCGGCAACGTCGCTGGCCAGGGCGCACAAGCCGGACCGCTTTGGTGACGACATGTCGGATCTGCGCCCCATGCTGGTCGCCGTCAACACCACCGCCGAACCGCGCGCGGGCCTCGAGGCCGGCCGGTTCGGCACGCCCCTGCGGGCGATCGTGCCGGTCTTCCAGGGCACCCGTCATGTGGGTTCGCTTGAGGTGGGCGCCTTCCTCGATCAACAGTTCCTGTCGAGGATCGCGCCTCCGAAAACCGAGATCCAGGTCCTGATGAGCCGGCCGGAGGGCGGCGTCGAGGTGATCTCGTCACGGTCGGGGACCAACGCGGCGGTCGTGGACAACGCGGCCTATCAGGAGACGCTGGAGACAGGGTCCGTTGTCCTCGATCGCGAGGCGCCGGACGGGCGCGCCCTTCATATTCAGACACAGGTGCTCCGCGACTGGCGGGATCATCCCATGGGCGTCGTGGCGGTCGCATACGACCAGTCAGATCTGATGGCGCGGCGCGCGGCCGCCACCTGGCAGACCGTCGGCCTCGCGGTGGCGCTCATGCTTCTGGGGAGCGGTATCGCCATGTGGGTCGCCGCCGGACTGGCCCGCCCGCTGGCGGCGATGACGTCCGCCATGGGCGCGCTGGCGCGGGGTGATCTGTCGGTGGCCATTCCCGCCGCCCAGCGACGGGATGAGGTGGGCGCCATGGCCCAGGCCATGACCATCTTTAAGGACAACGCCGAACACATGGAGCGGATGAAGGCGGACCGCGAACGCCAGCGCCAGCAGGCGGAGATCGATCGCCGCCAGGCTCTGCTGGAGATGGCCGAGCGGTTCGAGGTTCAGGTGGCCGGCGTGGTGACCGGGGTCGCCGGCACCGCCGAGGAGATCGAGCGCTCGGCGCGGGCGCTGTCCGGTATCGCCGACAGCACCGGCGGGCGGTCGTCCGCGGTGGCCAGCGCCGCCCAGCAAACGGCCTCCAGTGTGGAGGTCGTCGCCAGCGCAACCGAGACCCTGTCGGCCTCCATCCAGGAGATCGCGCGTCAGGTGGACGAGGCCCAGGCCGTTGCCCGTGATGCCGTGAGCGAGGCCGAGACCACCACGCACCTGGTGCGGGCCCTGGACACGGCCGCGGGACGGATCACGGAGGTGCTCGGCCTGATCTCGCAGGTCGCCGATCAGACCAACCTGCTGGCGCTCAACGCCACCATCGAGGCCGCTCGCGCTGGCGACGCCGGTAAGGGCTTCGCGGTGGTGGCCGGCGAGGTCAAGGCGCTGGCGGGTCAGACCGCCAAGGCCACCCAGGAGATCGGCCAGCACATCGGCGCGGTGCAGTCCAGCACCAGGGCCACGGTCACCGCGATCGAGCAGTTCGCCCACACCGTCACCAGGATCGACGCGATCTCCGCCACCGTCGCGGTCGCCGTCGCGCGGCAGACCGACGCCATCGGTGATGTCAGTCGCAACACCGCCGAGGCCGCGCGCGGAACGGGGGAGGTCAGCCGCTCTATCGGCGATGTCACCGCCGTCGCGAGCGAGTCGAGCGGTGCCGCGCATCAAGTGCTTGCCGCCGCTGGTGCCCTGTCCAAGCGGGCCTCGGACCTCCAGCACGAGGTTCGGGTGTTCCTCAAGCGGGTGCGCGAGGCGTGATGCGGGTCTTGGAGCCCGTCCGGAAAGCCCCGCGAAACACCATATACGGCATGCGATTCGGGCGCAGGTAGACACGGCATTGCGGTTCCCGGGACGTTCCGGAGGGGCTCTCGGGATGACTGCGCCGCGTCCCCTGTCGGCACGACGATCAACCCAAGGGCCGCCGGACCGTGATCAGCCGGGGCCGACGGGCTCGCCGGTGCCGGCGTGGCCGCCGCCCATCGGCGCGCCGGCCCGTCCGGCGGCGCCTCCGGCGCCCTCCAGCAAGGCTAGCAGCTTCTTGAGCTGGGTGACCTTGATCCCCTGGACGATCTCGCTTTCGTCGTCGCCGCCCTCGGACAGCATGGTCAGCGCCTGGCCCACCAGGCGGGCTCCGGGCGTTCCTGGCGAGGCGGCCCGGCGGTGCAACACCTCCAGCATCGCGGACAGGCCGGCCTGGGTCACCGGTGTATCGGCCACCATGCCGCGACCGTCATCGGGGGTTTCGTACAGCGTTGTCCGCAGCCACCGCGCCATCATGTGGCGCGCCCGGGCGCGCGCGCCCCGGCGCAGGCCGCCCATCCCCATGCCACCCATCCCCATGCCCTGGCCGCCGCCGAGGCCACCGCCCGGGCCGCCCGGCGCGCCCATGCCGAGCAAGGCCGCCAGCGCGCCCGTCTGCGCGGGGGTGGCCGCTTCGCTGGCCTCGGTGGTTGGCGTCGGTGGTGTCGCCGGTGTCGCTGTTGAGGCGGTGGGCGCCGAGGCCGGGGCGGCGTCGGGATCGGACCCGCCAAGGCGCTCGCGCGTCTCGGCCACGGCATCGGCGGCGCCGCGCAGGCGCCCCTTCATGGCGCGCAGGCGTTCACGTCGGGTGGCCACGTCGTCGTCGGTCATCGTTTGTCCCCGCTGGTCTTAGAGCAAATCCCGAGCGATCTGGGCCAGATCGCGACGACGATTTGCTTCAATATCATTTGAGAGCAAATCCCGAGCGATCTGGGCCAGATCGCGACGACGATCTGCCTGACGATCAGAATCGTGGAGCATGGCGGGTGAGGCAAGAAGCATTCACCATGCTCTCACGTCATTCTGACGCCGGCCTGCCATGTCGACAGCGTCCATCCCGGGCTTCAGTCCTGGCCACCGTCCCATGGGACCATGCCACGGGGCGACCGCTTGAACCATCGTCACGGCGGACGCGATCACCTTAACTGGGGGCTACGGAAGGATCTCCATCGATGACTCTGACCCGCTCTGATCGTGCCTCATGAACGATTTTCCATCCGAGTTCAGAGCCTTGCCCAAGCCAAAGGGCAACGAGCCCAGGTTAACAAGGGCGTGGGTCACGGGACTCCGATGGAGATCCTTCGCACCTTTCAGGTGCTCAGGATGAGGTTAATATATTTAAGATAGTCTCATCCCGAGCGAGCCCCCGCGTCCATCCTTCAGATGGACGCGGTTCAACACTTTACGGCGACGCGGAGCGTCGCCTGGGCGAGCCGAGGGACCTCCA
>JANQGN010000149.1 GCA_028277295.1 Rhodospira sp. | reverse complement strand
TCGATCATGCCGAGGGCGATCCCATAGGGTTCCTGAGCCATTGTCCTTGGTCCTTCTTCAGGGGGCGTCGTCATCGGTCCAGTCGTCGATGATCCCGCCGATGGCGAGGTCAGTCTGAAGGGCCGGGTCACCGGCGGCGTAGCGCGCCGCCGAGCCGGATACGGTGAACACCCACGATCCCGGACGGGCGCCGACGGTGTCGGTGGCCACCGCGAGTCCGCCGGTTCCGTCGCGCAGCAGCCGCAGGTCGGTGGTGCCCAATCCGGGCACGCGACGGGTACAGACGAGGGCGCCGGCAACGCGCATGATGTCCATCAGGCGGTCTCCTCCGGCTGCCAGTGGTCGATGATGCCGACAATCGTCAGGTCGCTCGGAAACTCCTTGCCGCCGGCCGCGTCGCGGGCGGCGGAACTGCCCACGCAGATGACCCAGTCGCCCGGCGTGCAGCCGACGGCGTCGACCGCCACCGCCATGGATCGGCCGTCGCGCACGACCTGGAGGTGGCGGTGTTCCAGTCCGCTGATGCGGTGGGTGGCCACCAGGGGTTTCTCGACCTGATAGATCTTCATGCGGCCCCCCTGGCGCCCCTGGCTCCCCGTGTGCCCATGGTGTCGTGGACGGTGCCCCCGTCCACCTCGACCCCCGCGCCGGGAGCGGCGCAATCGCGCACCATGCGAGCGGTGTGCAGGCGGCCGTCCGCGATCAGGTCCGCGAACCGGGCGTGCACGGCGGCCTCGACCCGCCGCGCCCGGGCAATGGCGCGGTCGCGCGCGCCCGGCACCGTGCCGTGGTAGTCGAAGCGGATCACCGCCGGCACCGGCAGCCCACGCGGCCCGTTCAGGCCGCCCAGGACCTTCACGCCCACGTCCACGCAGTCCGCGCCCTCCTCGACGGTGTGCAGGTAGGCGAAATAGGTCAGGTTGCGCAGCTGAATCTCCTCGAAACCGATGCCCAGGCCCATGAAGCGCTCGGCGTGGCCGATGTCGGCGTAGCGCCCGCCGTGGTGGGTGGCGACCAGGTCGATCTGAGACAGGTTTCCGGCCAGCAGGCGGGCGCAGAAGCGCACCATGCCGTCCTCCGGGGCCGCCGCGCCCAATGCGTCCAGGCGCGCGCGGATCCAGCGCTCGGCGATGGCCTCGGCACCCCCGGGGGCATCGCCGGGGGTCACCACCTCGTGGCGGGTGTCGGCGTGGAAGTCGCGCGCGTCCAGCGCGTGGTTCAAGTCCATGGCGCCGGAGCGGTCGGGGATGTGCAGGCGGATGGCGTCGCTGTCCGTGTCCAGGCCGATCAGCAGCAGGTCGATGGAGGCCCCGCAGCAGAACCCGGCCTCGATCGCCTGGCGGAAGTCGCGCAGCCGGGCCAGCCCCGCGCGGGCGGCGGCGGCCGTGTCGCCCTTGTGGGCCGCGCAGCCCTGGGCCGCCGGGTCGGACTCGCTGGTGTGGTAGACCACGACCTTGAGGTAGCGCGTCGGCCGGTGGGCCGGGGTCGGCAGACCCTCGCGATAGCGGTGCATCTCCACCTCGACCCACTTCTGCACGCTGTCCTCGATGTCGAACAGCGCGCCGGCATGGGACCGGCGCCGCACGCACCCGTAGGGCAGGCGCAGCACCTGGCTGTTGACATGCGCCAGCCGCCCGTC
>JANQGN010000049.1 GCA_028277295.1 Rhodospira sp. | reverse complement strand
CCGCGGCCATGTCGCCGATCTCGTCGCGCCGCGCCCGCCCGGGGATGTCCACCGTCAGGTCGTTGTCCGCCAGACGCTTCATGGCCTCGGTGATGGCCGTCAGCGGGCGCGTGATCGAGCGCCCGGTCAATGCCGCCACCGCCAGGCCGAGCACCAAAGCCAGGCCCGCGCCGCCGAGCAACAGTCCCTTGGCGAAGCCCCGGTCATCCGAGGCGGCGCCCTGGGCGGCGGCATTGGCCTCCTCCAGGGCCGTCTCGAGGGCCAGCCGCGCCGCTTCCATGCCCTCGGTCGCGCGCAGGATGGCGGCGGCGTCGCCGGCCAGATCCTCAAACAATCGGCCCAAGGCCGCGACCCGATCGCCGAAGGCCTCTTCCAGCTTGGCCACTTGCCAGGGGTGGCTTTCCTTAACCTTGGCGATCAGCGCGTCATGGCGGATCTCCACCTCGGCAAGCAAGGCGCGCACCGCGTCCGCGTCCACCTGCTCGGGATGTTCGACAAAGCGAAAGATCATGGTCTTGGCGCGGGCCGCCGCCATGGTCAGCAACTCGGCCACGCGGATGGTGTCCTGGGCCCCATCCAGGGCATTGAACGACTCGGTGGTGCCGCTCAAGGCCTTTTCAGAAAGCTCGAGGGACGCGAACCTGGTGGTGGTCAGCTTCCCGCGCAGGGACGCCAGGGCGTCGAGCGCCTCGTCCATGTGCTCGGCCTTGACCTCGGCGAGGGCGCGCATGTCGGTGGTCAACTGAACCACCCGTGCCACCGCTTCGCCATGGCTGTCGCCCGCCGCGACCAGGCGCTCATGGGCCGCGCCGGCCACGGTCGCGGCGCCAAGCTCCCGCCGCAGTCTATCGGCGAGGGCGATCAGGGCCTCGGCGGGCGCCGCGTCGTCGGTGCGCAGGACGTGCTGCTCCAGCCCCTGGACACGGCCGGCGAGGGCATCCAGCCTGGCCAGGGTGAGGGTCTGATCGGTCATGTCCAGAACGGAGGAGGACGAGGCGCCGATGTCCCGCATCTCTTTCAGGCGTTCATTGGCCACCCGAGTCGCGTCGGCGAGATGCGTGTGCAGGTCTGCCGACACCGCCTCAAGGGAGGCGATCGCCGCCGACCGCTCGGCCCGCAAGGCACGCGCCTCGGCGGCCGCCGTGTCAAGCGCCGCGAAACCGGCCCGCAACCGCTCGAGGGCCTTGCCCAGGGCGTTGCTGTTGACCATGCCGCCGCCGCCCACACGGATCAACTGGTCGACCATGTTGCCCAGCGTGTCGATCTCCGCGCTCGCCTGCTGGCCACGCTCGTCGGTGTTGTCCCACATGTAGCGCTCCAGCGCCTGGGGAGAGGTCGAAAGGCCATTGGTCACAGCCTGTAACGCATCCTCAAGCGCGTCGGCGCGGTCCCGCTTCTCCATGGCGATGCGGGCGCCGTCGCGCGCCGCCGCCAGGCGCCGGGCGCGGTCGTCCACCACCCCGGCGATCACCTCGCCAAGCTCCTGCTCCAGGGTCACCACCTGTTGTTCGGTGGCCTGTATCGCCTTTGCATTGGCGATGAGAACCTTATGATTGTCTCGATAGGTGGCGATCGCCTCTCGCGCCGCCGCGACCGGCCCGCGCAGGTCATCGCGATGAGCAAGAGCGTCCAGTGTGCGCTCGATCTCCGCCAGCCGGTCGTGTACCCCCCTGGCCGCCCCCAGATCGCCAACGAGTCGGCCATGCATTTCCGTCTTGACCGTATCGCCCAGGCGCACCAGGGCGCGAAGGCCGGTGCGCTCGGTGTGGAAGCCGGCGTTGCTCTGCTCCAGGGATTGCCAGCCGACGACGGACACACCGATCGTCAGGAAGAGGACGGTCAGGAAGCCGGCGAGAACGCGGAACGAGACCTTCATGGCTCATACTCCAGGGCACGGGCCATGGGGCGGACCCGTGACCGCGCGTGGATGCAAGGATGTTGGGGGGGCGCGGTCGGTTCACGGCGGCCGTCGCGGACAGGCGCGGCGGCGGACATGGGCGCGAAGCGAAGCCGTGATCCTTGGGCGAGGCCGTGCGCCCGAGGGCGTTGATTTCCCGTTTCGGGCGCCATATCTACGAGGCACAACATTAACGGAACAGTCGGGCCAACCATGAGCGGCGAACGCCTCGATTTCACTCCGAGCCGACAGATCAACCATAGTAGCGGGAGCGTGTAAAGCATCAGAATCGCAGAGGCTGCGCGACGGGGATGTGGCGCAGCCTCTGGTTATAACGACGACATGTTTGCTTTTTTTGGGGGTATGGCGCCCTTGGCCGGCGCCGCCCATGCTTGTGAAACGCGGCCGTCAGGCGGCGGCGCGGAGCCGGTCGCGTGTGCTCACGAAGGCTCGCACGGTCTCCAGACTGGCCTCCGGGATATCCAGGCGCACGTGGGTGGCCTGCT
>JANQGN010000046.1 GCA_028277295.1 Rhodospira sp. | reverse complement strand
CCTCAGGTCCTGATCAGTCTGTATGACGGCGATATCGCGCTGCTTGAAACCCTGATCGGCGATCCCGGCGCCTCCGAGTGGGGACGGCAGGCGGGATTGAGCGCCTGGACCTGGCTGGCGGCCACCGGCGCCATTCCGCGCGACCAGGCCCGGGAGCGGCTTCTGTGCTGGCACAACATGCCGTTCGCCAAGCCCGAACACGCGCTCTGGATGGGATGGGTCGACGCGGCGGCGATTCTGACGCTCGATGACCTGGGCCACAAGGCCCGCCGGGTGTTCAGCACAGGGCGAGTTCCGCGCGAAGTGGCCGGGTATAAACACTACCTTGAGATGATAGACGCCGCCCGGCAGGCCGGCGACATCACCGATGTGCTGCGCGAGGAACATTTGTACCCGTTCTCGGACGTCATCGGCACCATGAGCACGTGGCATTGCTATTCCGAACAGTCTGTCCAGGAACGCGAGTCTCGCGACCCGGATCAGGCCGCCCGCGACCACGAGGCGGCGCTCGCCAAGATCAGGGAAAGCAACAGGCTGTATCAACTCGGTGTCGCGCTCACCCGCAATCGGGCCGGGTCATCGCCACCCCCGGCCGTTAACGCCAACCGGGGCATCGGCCGCAACGATCCCTGCCACTGCGGATCCGGCAAGAAGTACAAGAAGTGCTGCCTGGGCAAGGCGTGAGGTCACGCGACGCCGCCCGATCGCTGGTGTTGCCGCCGGGCGTCGCCTATAAGACCCGCCGGACACGAGATCCCGTTATCACCGCCATCGCCCAGGAGCCTCTGCCCGTGATTCCCCGCTACAGCCGCCCGGCCATGGCCGCCATCTGGGAGCCCGCCAACAGGTTCCGCATCTGGTTCCTGATCGAGGCGCACGCCTGCGACGCCCTGGCCGACCTGGGGGTGATCCCGGCCGAGGCCGCCCGCGCGGTCTGGGAGACGGGCGACAAGCCCTACACGGCCGCGCGCATCGCCCGCATCGACGCCATCGAGGCCGAGGTCAAGCACGATGTCATTGCCTTCCTGACCGAACTGGCCGAGCACGTGGGCGAGCCGGCGCGCTTCGTCCATCAGGGGCTGACCTCGTCGGACGTGCTGGACACCTGCCTCGCCGTGCAGATGGCCCAGGCCGCCAATCTGCTGCTGGAGGACCTGGATGGGGTCCTGGCGGCCCTGAAGCGCCGGGCCATGGAACACAGGATGACCGTGTGCATGGGCCGCAGCCACGGCATCCATGCCGAGCCGGTTACCCTGGGCCTGAAATTCGCGAGCTTCCACGCCGAGTTCGCCCGCGCTCGCGCCCGGCTGGAGGCCGCCCGCGCCGAGATCGCCACCTGTGCCCTGTCGGGCGCGGTGGGCACCTTCGCCAACATCGACCCGGCGGTGGAGGCCCACGTGGCCGTCAAGCTGGGCCTGACGCTGGAACCGGTCTCGACCCAGGTGATCCCGCGTGACCGTCACGCCCAATTCTTCGCCGTGCTGGGGGTGATCGCCAGCTCCGTCGAGCGGCTGGCGGTGGAGATCCGCCACCTGCAACGCACCGAGGTGCGCGAGGCCGAGGAGTACT
>JANQGN010000034.1 GCA_028277295.1 Rhodospira sp. | reverse complement strand
CCTCCCTCGGGCGATGTCTCGCCCCGGCGCGCGATCTGGCACAAATCGGCAGGCTCTTCGCCCAAACCGAGGCTGCCGCATGAACCCACCGGTCATTCGTTGACCATGACCGGTGCCAAGCAGTTACGTTCGGGCGCCTGCAAGGCGCCCTCGGTGCCGCTCGGTGTGGTGCCGGTCACGCTCGCCCGCCGCCGCGGCCGGCAAGGACGGCGCCCCCGTCCGCCTCCGCCGGGTCTTCCGACACAGGGGAGGGTCCTTGAGGTGTCAGGGGAGAGACCAGCAGAAGTCCCCGGCGAGGTGCATGTCAACGTAGACCCGATCCACGGGAGCGGACCGGCGAGCGAACGTGCGAAAGCCGATGAGCTGCTTTTGAATGACGAGACGGTTGCTCCAGGGTCCGGCGATGTGGATCTCGCAGATGCCGTGTTGGTCGATCAACGGCCGGCCGAGGGTTGGATTTTGTCCGCGACTATGTCGGATCAGCGCCTGTTGACACACTCTTTGAATGTCGTCGTCGAACGCGAGGACATCGCAGGGGCTTGTCTCCGGAGAGGGGCTAGTCTCCCGATAGGGGAGGGTGCGCCCGTTCGCTTGGTTATGCAGTTGCCGGCGCATTTGCTCGTTGGAAACGCGGCAGTCATCTAGCCTCCGGCGCAGATCGACCAGCGCTGGGCTGGGCGCGACCGGCCGCGGGGCCTCCAAGTCGGCGCGCAGAGCGCGGATCGTCCGGCGAGCCGTGTCAAGATCTTTGCGACGACTGCCCAGTTCGGTGCGGCAGGTCTCCAGAGAGCGTTCCACTTCGGAATACTCCGCACGGGCGGGCGGCGCGGCCGCGCTGGCGCAGCGTGTCTCACTCTCGTCGAGACGATTCTCTCGCTCTTGGAGACGACTCTCCCGCTTGACCAAACCTCGCTCGCGCAGGATCAGGCGGCCCTCCCGCTCTCTCAAGTCCTGGTCCTTGTTGGCGAGGAAAGCGCTGAACCGTTCAAGTTCCTGGCAGTACCTGTGTTGCTCCGCGTCACTCCGGAAGTCGTTGCAAGAGAACGGCATGTCCGGCGTCTGAGCCGTCGCGACGGGCGGCCGCAGGGTCATGGTCAGGACAGCGCAAAGGAAAGCGACGGTACGCAGTGACATGGCAGAGTCCTCGGGGTGTTCAGGGGCCGAATCGTGTGGACGCCGACCCGGCGGACGCGGGGGCTTGATCGTCCTGGTGCCGTGTCAACTGGCCGTCCCGGCGCACGATCAGCAGGGTTGGCCCTTCGGGCGGTGCCGTGAAGGGGGCATCGACGGTCAGGCCAGTGGCGCCCTCGGGAGCAAGCGGCCGATCGTCGGCGACCAGCGGTCCTTCGTAGGGGGCCCATGTCGGTTCGGTGGCCCGCGCAAGAACCGCCGTCCGGTTCTGGGGATCGGCAGGCGGCACGGCGGACAGGGCGGGCAGGTGATGCCGTCCACGGGTGGCCGCCATGGCCTCCTCGGGCGTCAGCAGAGCGGCGCCGCCCAGGCGTTCGCGCAGCAGGGCGTGCACTTGCGCGCCCTCCGCCAGACCGGGTTGAGCAAAGGTCGCGGTGATCCAGGCCGGGGGCTCACCTGGCACATGTGGTGCTTCGGCCGTCTCGTGACGGTGAGTCAGGATCGGCAAATAGCCGGCGCCATGAACGCGGGCGCGCCCGCTTGTGTCGCGCGAGACAGCGAACAGAAGCACCACGGAAGCCCGGGTCTTGAGCGGTTTCTGGTTGGAGACAAAGTTGCCCAGTGAATAGGCGATAGGAACCCCGCGGCCATCGGCGGTGGTATAAAGTTCCCATGGCTGGGGCACATGCGGATGGTTGCCGATCACGATATTGGCGCCGGCCTCGGCTGCCTCTCGCGCCAAACTGCGCTGGGCCGCGTTGGGGGCGCCTATGTACTCGTCGCCGAAGTGGGGCGTGAATACCACCACGTCGACGGTCGGCCGCGCCGCGAGGTCGCGCAGGGTGCGCATGACCACCGACCGGTCGGTGAAGCAGTTCAAGACCTGCGGGTGGTCATCGGGTGAAACGTTTGAGCCGTAGGTGCAGGCCAGCCAGGCGACACGCATGCCCTTCCGTTCGACCACCGTCTCCCAGCGCCAGCCCGGTCCGGCGGCGGCGGGGCGGGTGCCGGTCAGGCCGATCCCCGCATTGCGCAGGACCGCTATGGTCCGGTCGACTCCGATGCTGTGGCGGTCCATGGCGTGGTTGTTGGCCGTTGACACCACGGCGAATCCGGCGGCCTTGAGCGCCGTGGCCAGGGCGGGTGGCGCGTTGAAGGTGGGATAGCCGGTGAACACGTGCCCGTCGTAGGTCTGCCTGTCTCCGGCGACGATCAGTCCAGACCCCAGCACGCCCAGGGCCAACGGTGTCTCCAGGTTGCCATAGGTGATGTCGGCACCGGTCAGGATCGGCAGAAGGGGCCACCAAAGATGG
The DNA here is from genome assembly GCA_028277295.1 of Rhodospira sp. Taxonomy (GTDB): domain Bacteria; phylum Pseudomonadota; class Alphaproteobacteria; order Rhodospirillales; family Rhodospirillaceae; genus Rhodospira. Next base: position 28,133 of record JANQGN010000034.1, on the reverse strand, counting down.
CCGAAGCGGTCGGGATGGACGACAACATTTTGCTGGATGGTGTCATGCGGAATGATGTCGCCGACAGCGGCGATGATGAGGGTTTGTCCGGGAAGGAGCGCCGGCGGGGCGGAGTGAGTCGAGGACACGGTCAATCCTGGCTTCGGCTTGGGCGGTGGCGGGTGCGGCGCTGGCCCTTCCCGAGCCTGCGGCGTGCCGGCGGCCATCAGCACGGCCGCGAAGGCTATCGCGGCCAGTGTACATCCGGTCCCACCGGGTCGACGGCACGGGCCCGGGGTCATTTGAGCAAGTCCGTTGGTTCGGTGCGATGACGGAGCGGCAGCAACAGCAGGGTGCCCCCCAGCAGCAGCAGACTCGACGCCAGGATGGCGAGGCCGGCGACGACCAGAGTCAAAGGATCGGGTGGCGGCAGAATGTCGACGCCATGCAATCCGAGGGTTTCGCGCGCAAGATGCTGAACGTCTGCATCCCAACCAATCCACGAAAAGCCGCCGCGCAGAAGCCCGGCCAAAAGGAACCCGGCCGGAACGGCGATCAGCGCCGCCACCAGGACCTGGGTGGCCACGGCAAACAACACGGTGCGCGCCCCAAAGCCTTGCGCCAGCATGAGACCGTAGGTGCGGCGGCGGTGGGAGATCACCACCGTCAGGAAGAACGCCGTCAGGAACAGCGCGAACACGAAGCCGACGCCGACCAGGGGCAGTCGTGCGGCTGACAGAACGCTTTCGATGAAATGGAAACGATCGAGGGCACGGTCGTAGCTGGGCGCGATCCAGAACACCTGGGTTTCGTCGCGGCGCACACCAAGGAGGGCGTCCCGCGTCTCGGGGATCCGGTCGCGCCTGGGGACGTACACGGTCGCGCCGTTGAATCCCGTCAGAAAGTCATACCGGCCGGCGCCGTGATCGGACATCCCGCAGCCGTCCAGCCGCTCCCGACCGTCGGTGCCAACGGCATCGCAAGGGATGACAAGATGGTCGTCGGAGGTCACGGTGTACGGGACCGATGCCACGGTCTCGGCCCGCACCGCCTGCACCGGTCCTCCGGGCGGCGCGGGTGTCTCCATGTCCGGCAGGCCGGCCTTGGTCACGCAGAACGTGACGATGGCCAGCGGCAGCGGGTCCTCGAACCGCCAGCGCGGCAGTGCCCCAGGCTGGCGCGCGTCTCCTCCGCCCAGGCAGGCATCCAGGGCCTCGGCGGCCTTGGCGGCCTCTTGGGCCCGACCCGGGGCGGGAAAAACCTGCAATAGACTGACCCGCCGGCCCTCGCCCGAGCCATGCTCTGGAAACAGGCGGAAACCCGGCCAGATGCCGGATCGTTGGAACGCCGCCATCAAACCTGCCGGAACCAGATAGGTGATCGGCTCGGCGGCGGGAATGTTCGGAATCCAGTGTGCCCGAAAGGGAACCAGCGGCTTTGGTCCAACACCCACATTCGCCCGCAACCAGAGGATATCGAGATCGCGCGGTCGGACTCCGTCCGCCGACGCCGGCGCCGTCAGGGCAACCAGGGGAGCTGGCAAGTCCTTGGCCAAGCCGGCGCGGTACGCCGCGTAATCGAAACTCTCGAACAGAGCAACGTTGAGGACGATGGGCGGCGCGTCAGGGAAAAGACCGACGGCCTTGCCCGATGGCGCCGAGGCATGCTCCATGGCCCAGGCCCACAGGGGGTCGTGCGCGCGCCGCACGGCCCAGCCGTTAAAGGGTGTCGCGGAGCCGCCCTGTGTCGCCTGCCAGGCTGGCGGAGCGTCTGGGTCCCGATCCGACCGACCGAACCCAAGAGTACCCTCACTGCCGTACAGGATGCGGAAAGGGTGCAGCTCCAGGTCCGGAACCCGCAGGGTTGGGGGAACCGTGATATCGCCCTGAGGTGGCCCCTCCGCCGTGAAGGCTTCCACGATCGCGCGGTCCACCTTGTATGGCGTATGGAGCGCGGCCGTGATGACGATGGGGTAGCCGGCCGTCTCGACCTTGCCCATCAGGCTGTCCGCCACGCGGTCGAGCAGGCCCGCTTGCAGGGACAACAGCAGGGACACGAAAAGCGAAAGAAGGATCAGGAAAAAGATCAGGACCTGGAAGTCCCGTCCGTCGGGCGCGGTGCCGGGCAACGCCGAGCGGCGTAACTCGGTCCAGGCGAGCCACAGCGCGACCCGCACCGCCCGGTCCGGACGGTCCCGGCGCGCATCCGTGGGACCGGCGGAGTCACGCATCGCGCCACCTCTCGATCTGCTCCGGCGCCCCGGCGGCGTCACTATCGGACGCAAGATCCAGGTAGAGGTAGCGGGGAGCACCGTAGCGCCCCGGATCGTCCCTATGGTGGGTGACCCAGACCAGGGCGCGGCGCCCTTGCCCGCTGTCCACCCAGGACAAGACCCTGTCCATGACCTCCCGTCGTGTCTTCTCATCCAGGTTGCCGGTGGGCTCGTCGGCGAAGATGACGTCCGGTTCGCCAGCCATCGCCACGCCCAGCGCCACCCGCTGGCGCTGGCCGCCAGAGAGGCTGGCGGGGAATCGGTTGCCGAGAGTGCTGACCTGCTCGCCCGGGATCAGGACCGAGGCCAGCAGGCTTTGTGCCTCGTGCCAAGCCTCGTCGGGCGACAGTCCGGAGCGGCACAAAGGTGCCTTCAGGTTTTCCAGCACGGTCAGGTAGGGCACCAGGCGGCCATCCTGAAAGCAGAAGCCGAAGCGGATGCGTCGCAACGCATGCCACCGCGCGATGGCCCGGTGGTTCCGCCGCTGATCGGCCGCCCATCCGATCCGCTCCCCGGGAGCGTCGGGAAAGCGCCAGGTCACTCGCCCTGTCTCGGGCCACTTGAGGGCCGATAACAGGTACAGCAGTGTGCTCTTGCCCGCCCCCGTGCGTCCCAGGATCGGCAACCGTCCGCGCAGGGCGGGGAACGGGATGTCAAGGGCGGCATAGTGTTGCCGATGGGTGCCGCGCCAGCCGACCGTGACCTTGTCGAGCGTGACCCCCCAGGGCTCCGCCATCGGATGAGCGGCGTCCCAGCGGCCGGATGCCGCGCTGCTGGAGGGCAGGTCGACGGTCACGGCATGAATTCCTGCGGCAGCCAGTAGATCACGCGCTCGTCCTGGAAGACCTTGGCATATGAATAGTCATTTGTCTCGCCCAAACGAAGGCGCTCTATTCGGCCGGGAACATACGGCACCGCCCGACCTTTGTCTGTCAACTCGCAAAGATGAGGTGGATAGTATTCGATCGTGTAGTCTGGACGAAAATATTTTTCCCGCGCGATACCAAGGATCTTATACGAAGCCTGTAGCCATTGTACCACCTTCTCGATTTCGCACGTTTTGATTCGGTCGGCATCCATCAGTTCGAGCGGTGAGTATTTCATCACCGGCGAATCGAAACCAACGGGCAGGCCACCCGCCCGGCGCGCGAATTCCTCGAAGGTCTCGCCGACGTCCGAGTAGCGGGTGTGGAGGATCGATTCCAGGCTGCTCACAAGGGTCCGAACCAGGAGCACGCGCAATTGCCCTGGTTCCCAGTTGTGTGCCTGCACGGCACTCAACAGCGACATCCAGGCTTCCAGTTGATCCGCTGACAGCCACAGTTCGCGTACAACGTCCCGCGTGTTTGTGATGTAGGCTTCTTCGACGCCCTCGTAGACCCGTTCGAGGCACTGCCGGCCGAGGCCGCCGCACAAGCGGTCTTCGACCATGTCCCAGTACAGGATTGGGATGTTGCTGTCGCCGGCACGCAGCCTTTCGATCGCTTCCACCAACGAGGCCCCACCGCGAAGGTCGAGAACCAGTTCATTCACCATATCTGGGTTGGTCCAGTCGCGGACCGTGTCCGTGACGCGTGTCAGCACTTCTTCCGTAAGGTTAGCCTCGCTCAGCCGGATGAAGTTGCTTTCAAGGTCGTAGGTCCTTACCTCGTCCGTGTCCCGACGACTGTTCAGGCGCTGTTCCTGGCCACGGAGAATGTCCAGGGCCTGATCCCGGAACAGAGCATAGGCTTTGTTGTAGTCGCGGATCATGCGCGGGGTCTTGTCTGTCAGGTCGCGCGGAATTTGTATGAAGTACAGAAGCGGCGGCAGACCGAAGCGGCCATCGGTCAGGGCATTGACGATCCGGTCGGTGGTCACGACGGGGAAGCCGCGGGCCCGATGGCGCTCTCCATTGTACCCGTGATCGCCGATCACGAAGATGACCTTCATATTGTTGCTGCAACCGGTCACGTCGATCAGGGCCTGGTCGAGACCGCCCAGGGTGTTCTCGGCGTAGTCCTCCACGGTGCCCGGCAGGTTGGGGACCTTGCTTGCCCGCACCGCGCCGAACCGCGCCTCGAAAGCCTCGTGGTTGGCCTCGAGAGAGTCGGGTGTCGGCCGTTCGCACGCATCTCCCTGGAGAGGCAGGCCCTCGCCGATACCGCTGACCGCCGCGCGGCCATGGCCGGCGGGCACGGAATCCCGGTAGATGCGGAAACCATAGCGGAATGACACACCCTGGCTGAGGTGCTCGCCAAGAGCGGTCCGGATCGTCTCCACGATACCAGGCCGGCTGGCCGTTCCCTTGATGGCATTGATGACGTGGTCCATGCTTTCCGTTCCGTCGACGACGAAGAAGACGTCGATCCGACGGAAATCGTCGGCCGCCGTGAGATCGGCCGAGCGCACAGCGTAGGGGGCGTCCGGATCTGACGCGAAGGTGCCTCTCTCGTAACCGGCACCAACCACCACAACATTATAGAAATCGCCTTCAACGCCTATGACGGGAAGCCGCAGGGGCGAGCGGTACCATCGCTCGCCGCCCAGAATCGGCTGGCAGCGTTCAACGGGTTGCTCGCGGGCGTCCCTGACTGAGGTGTAGGCGCATACGCGACCTTCCTCCGGGTCCGCGTCCGGTCCGGCCTCGGGATCGCGATAGATCAGGCCTTCGCGCGGCCGCAGGCCAGCGGCGGTGTTCCAGACAATGACCTCGTCTTTCGACACCCACCCTGTGAACGTCGCTGTCGGAAGCTCCAGGTTATATATGCGGCTGATCAGATAACGATCCTCGGTCTCATCGAAGATGAAATGGGGGTCGTAACGGCTGAGAGTGACGCAGCGATTGCACGCCGCGTCGGTGGGATCGCGATACGCCTGAACACCCAGGCCTTCGGACCTCAGCGCCGTGGCTGTGCGAATGATCGCCTTTCGTTCCAGACCGGTGTTTCTGTCGATCAGGGGTTGCATTTTACACAACAGGTCGTCGGCGCGAACCCATCCCAGTTGCGCGGAAGTGGCCGGGGTGAGCACCGACCCCCAGGCACCGTCGTCGTCCACCCGGTTCAGGCGGACGCGCTGGCCGAAGGACAGGTGAGTGACCTCGGGGCCATCACCGCCCGGCTCGGCATACACGGGAACGTTGTCGCGAATGGCGCGGACCGAAAAGCCCTCGACATCCAGGTCGCCAGTGCCTTCAACGTAGCGTTCGGCGAAATTGAACTGCGAGCATCGGTTTTCCGATGCGGCCCGCGCCTTACCCGCGGCCGGCGCAATCAGAACGGCGGCCAGGGCCACCCCGAACACCCACCGTCCGAACCGTCGCACGACGGAACCGCCGCTGCTCGTCGATTGTGTTTCCAGAATCGCAAAGATGCGCATCACCGGCTCCCTTCGAAGGCGTCCGCGAACAGGTCCGGTAGCGAGGAGCGACCCCGTGCCGCTCGTTGGGCTTCCTGAACCGAGGTGCAGCCGAATCCGTCCGACCCACCGTGCGACTCGTCGTCTCGCCGCAGGGTGTTCCACGGTTCGCAGTCGCCGGCGGTGAGAACCTTCACGGGCACCCTATCATACAGGTACGCTTTGATGGGCTCCAGCGACCCGCTGCCATCGATGACCATGCTGCCGGGCGTTACAATCATAAGCCTGCGAACGCGGCCCATCTGGCGACTCGAGTTGTCAGAGGGAACGATGTAGCTGACATCGTCTCTGACTTTGTTCTTCAGGCCTTGCAGGCTCATGGGCAGGGCGCCGGACAACTCCGCCGTCTGCTTGAAGGTGTCGAGCACGGTGGAGGCGTTCGTGGCAAACTCCTCAGAGGCCAACAGGCGTTCAAGACTACCGGTGCCGTCCAGCGAGAAAATGGTCAGTGGCCGGAACGGCGGCCCGTCCGCGGCCACTGTCTTCAGCCAGTCCACCAGTGAGCGCCGGATGAGGTTCTTCAGGTTGCCGTATGTCGTGTCATTCGCGGTCAACAGGACGATCACGTCCCGCTTGCCGGGCCGCACCAGGGCCGGCAGGTTGAACTCCAGGACGTCGGTTCTGTCCGCCTGGATCGGATCGCCGGGCCGGCACGCGCTCACCGGCAACCCTTCAAGGAAAACGGCGGCCCAGGTCCAGGGCCGCACCGGCGCCGCGGAGAGTTCCTGCCCGCGATAGGTGGCGAATGACGAAGCGGTCGGGCCCGACGCCGCATCCCCGGGCGACGATGCGATGGGCCGGAAACAGGCGTGCTCGGACTCGTACAGAGCCACCTGCATACGAAGTTCGAAAGGCAGATCCGAGGTAACGCGGAACGGCAGGGGCGGGAAATGGTTATCGAGCGTGATCACCGCCGGCGCCGCCAGGTCGCGGACGATCGGTTGTCGATCGCCGATGTCCGGGAACCGAGACCCGTCGCCCCCGGCCGAAACGGTCGCGGTGACATCCGAGACGGTCTCGGAGGCGCCGGTTTCGTTCGGGTGTTCCACCGGCGGTTGGCGCGGCGCGTTTTGTGGCGCGACAGAAAACACCGTGTGGATGTGGCTCGGCAGGGGCGCATCCGCCGGGCATCCCGCCTCTTTCATTGTCGGTAGGACGACGCGGGATTGCCCGGATGGTGGGTCAAGGACAAAGGGCTCCGCCGGACAGACCGGCTGACCGTTGTTGTCCAGGTACTGGACCGTTCTCGGGTGGTAGGGCGGAACCCACTCATCCCCGGCGTCAAACGGAGACCCGTGAGGATAGGGGGAGGCTGGCCGAAGCGTGTCGGACAGATCAAGGGCGGTCCGGCGGTCCTCTGGTGGCGACAGGGGGACCTTTTCCCAACCGGCACCCCAGTCGACGACGATCGGTGACCGGTCCAAGCCCGCCGACCCCGATACGTCGGCGGTACCGGCGCGCACGCACGCCGCCCGGCCTTCCGCATCGAAAACCAGGGGACCTGTGTTGAGACAGCCCGACTCCAAGCGGGGCCGGCCGTCGCCGGTGCTGACTGGTACCCATGCTGGCGGGACCGCGAGGGCTGCGAATGAACATCCCGAGCCGTACGAGTTGACGGTCAACGGACCTCCGGTGAGCAACGCGTCCAGGGTCACGGTCACCGTTTCAACACAGCGGTTTGCCAGCCCGTCATTGGCGGTGGACTGGGCGAAATCGGCGATAGCGGGGTCCAGGACCGTCAGCCTGGCGCCAGCCAGGGCCTCGGGCAGGGGGATGCCCGTCAGCGGTCCCTGGGTACCGCCGCCGAACGTCACCTGAGCGTCAAGAGACAGCGCGTCGGCTCTGAGTTCCTGGACCCAGAGGGCGTCCTCGGCGGCCGGACGATCGGCGGGCTCCGGTCCAACCAGATGCCCAATCCGCAACGGCCCGATCTCCTCGGGCTGGCAGCGGGTTTCGAACCAGAGCCCCGCGACCGACAGGGGCCGGGCCACCTGGCAGGCGCCATCGCCGAACGACACCGCGGCGGCGATCTTCAGCGCCAGATCCGGCGTCAGCCATGTTTGGGCCGCGTTCAGGTCGAGATCGAGATCAAGGTCGACGATCACCCGGCGGGTGAAGACGCTCGTTTCGGAATCAGGATCGTGTGCGAGCCGTGCCGATTGCAGGGAATGGTTACTCCCGTCAGGCAGTTCCGGGCGCAGGACCAGCGGCCGGTCCCAGCCCGCCAGGAACGGCATCTCCAGTATGTGGGGCGTTTCCACCGTGGAGGGGGGGGCGATCACACTGGCCACAAGGTCGCCATAGGTGATGGTCTGGCCATCCGGCAACGGGAAGTCCGGCGACTGCTCCGCGCCGTGCGTGAACGGCAGGGCGTCGCGATTGCGCAGCCAGTACGCCAGCAGGGCAAGCGTGCGGCCATGTGCGTCCCGGGGCACCGCGCCATCCCTCAGCTCCACCAGCATCGTCGGGTAGAAAGCCGGCGGGATGTCCGCGATGGGCCGGGGCTCGCAGGTCGGCAGGAAGCTCTGCCCGCCGTCCGGACCGTTCACCACGCTGACCAGGGGGTGGAGGGCGCCGTCTCGAACGACCGACACGACAATCTCGCCACGCACGACCCCGATCTCGTCCAGGGCTGGAAGGTTGTTGTTGCGGAGTCTTGACCATGATGTGGTGCGTATGCTGTGACGATGCCCGCTGTGCAGGTCGAGCCGTATCCCGGAAATCCCTTGATCCACAGTCCCGGTCCCGGGCCACTGGCCAAACGTTTCGTGGCCTGGCTGCTGAACACAGGTGCCGTCCAGCAAGACGGGCGCCGTCATGTAGGTCTCGTCACCCCAGACGGCCATCGCGTCCCGGGCAGCCACCTGTGAGGGTGGGAACACAAGCAGAAGCATGCCAGCGCCGAGGGCGGCGATACGCGCCGTCGGGCGCGCGCTGGTCTGCCGACGGCTCAAGCTCTTGCGAAGGAAGGGCGCGAATGGATGGCGCATGGCGCGGCTAGTCCCTGTCGGCATGGTAGACGAGGCGAACCCCGACGAAGTCTTCCGGCATGGAGGCAATCCGGCACAACGACGCTTTGTCCGGGGCGCCCGGGAGCATGTCGTCCAGGCCCAGCACGAGAAGGGTGTTTGAGTGCGGGTCCGTGCCACAGGCCGTGCGCGTCCATTCGCGCAGGCCCGTTAGCATGGAGAAATAGGCGGCGTTCCCCTCGGGGGGGGGCCGGGCCTCGGACTCCGGGTTCAGGTAGTAAAGAGCGGTGATCCACTGCCGCGCGTCCGGGAGGTCGAACACGCCTTCCTCGACGGTCCCGTTGAGCCAGGTCAGGACGGACTCCGCCATGGCCGGCGTGACGCACGGCACGGCATCCGTGTGACTGACGGGACTGGATGGGCACGCCAGCCAGGGCGCTCGCTCCGCATCCGTCAGTTGCTCAAGAAAGGGTTCGAGCATCGTATGCGTCAGTTCCGTCACGGTGATGCAGAACGGCTCGTCCAGGCGGCTGGCGTTGACCTCGACAGATTTCGCGAACCGGCCGAGCCACGGATTGTCACCCACCGACCATGTTCCCGCGGGGACGCGGATCATGGACCATCCCGGACCCAGATGGTCGGGACAGCGGAAGGGCGGCCGCACCCGGATGGTGACCGAGGCTTGGCTGGTGCCGCCGAAGCGGTCGATTACCTCGTAGCGACCAGTGATCTGGCCGGCATCGGTCTCCATTCCCTGGAAGTGCAGGGCCTGACCGTCCTCGGTCACGCTCAGGGTCCCCATGGCTGGCGGTTCAACGATGCGCAATGAAAGTCCGTCGCGAACCGGAAGGTGATCGTTGGCCAGCACGTCAATCCGCAGTCCGACGGCGGCCTCGGTTTCCGTCTGGTCGTCGCGGGCCCGCGTGCCGGTATCCACCCGCAGGGTGATCGAGGCCTCGGCGACAGGCTCCCCACGGTGATCCACGAGCCCGTAATGCAGTTGCTCCGGCGGACGCATACCGTCTGAGAGGCGGTACGTCAGGATGCCGTCGGGGGTGATGGACGCCTCGCCGTGCACCGGTGGCCCGAGCAGGCTGACGCTCCGGTAGTACGAGGCCGGGCAGGTGTCATTCGCCAACAGGGATGCCGAGCCCCCGCCAGTGCTGTCGATCACCAAGATGTCATCGGCGGCGACGCAGGTTGGCAGGCAGTTGATCTGCAGGCCCTCGTTTTCGCACGTGTCCTGGGCGACACCGGTGCCGAGGTGCCACGCGGCGGCGAGCAAAGAACTCGCCACCAAAGCAGCGATCCGCCGCACCCCCCAGCGTGAGCCGACCCCGTTGCCGTGCCGTGATTCAGGTCGTCTCATGGCCCCGAATCCGTTGATGAAAGCCCATCGTCGCCGCCATCAGTCTCGCCGTGCTCAGCGTGCGGATCGTCGTCAGCATCGCCAGCCGGCGGACCCGGCGCGGCCACGGCCGTGTCACCGACGGCGGCGGCCGCGAGGGCTGGATCGGCCGGGGTTCCAGCCGATTCCGTCGCGTCCACGGTTCTCGTCGGCTCTTGGGCGGGCGGCGCGGCGGAGTCTGGCGTTTCGAGGAGGAACACGATCCGGGGCGTCTCGCCGCCCCGCACGCCAGCCTCGACACACGGGCCAGCAGCGCCACTCTCGGTTAGGGGAACGGCGAAGGCCGGGAGACTGATCGATACCGGCCGGTCTCCGGTCTCCAGGATCACGTCGGCCGTCCGCGCGGCCGCGCGTCCGGCGGACCGACAGGCCTTGAGAGAGGGGAAGACCGCCGCCCTGGCGTCGGCGCCCAACCGCTCAAGGCTCGCGGCGACATCGACCGGAATGGCCTTCAACGCCTCGGCCGCGTCGAGCACATAGGGCCGTCCCTCCGTGTGGCCGATCACCCAGTAGCGGTTGAACCGCATCCGCGAGGGCAACGCCGTGAAGCGCTCGAACGTGGCGACACCGAAAACCGGCAGCGGATCGTCCGCGCGGCAGCCGGCTTCAGCCAAGGTTGGCAACAGCGGTCCGTCCCCCTCCGGGGCGCGGCGCGGCAGTGTGTCGCCATCGCAGCACAGCGTGGCCCGGGCATCCGTGCAGTAGCGCACCTTCGTGAGCCGAATGTCCTCCAGCATCGCGCCGTCCGCATCGCGCACCGGGGCCCAACCCGCGTAGGGCCAGGCGGGCCGCAGTCTTTCGGTGATACCGCTAGCCAGGACCGTGGGCGAATCAACGCGAAAAGGACTCCAGCCCGGTCCCCACTCGATCGTGAGACGCGGCTCGGCATCGGCCGGCAAAACGCATCGTCCGGTTGGTGAACCGCTCAGGCAGCCACGGAGTTCAGGGCCACGGCCACCCCAGATCCGGTGTGGGCGCCACGCGGAAGGATCGGGCACGTCCAGAACGCGGCAGGGCGGGAGCAGGGGGGCGGGTTGACGTTCGTAAAGCAGCGTGGGATCGGCTGGTACCCCGGCCGAGCAGACACGCCATGTTGCCGTGTCCTCGTCGGCGTCAGGGAACATGCTGACGCGCGCCTGCCCGGCAAGCAGGTCGGAGATCCGCAGGTTGTGCAGAACAACCTGACCATCACCATGATCGGCGTGCGGCCAGCCTGGTGCCAGTGGTACCGGCAGATCGAGGTGCAGCACCTCGGGGTCCAAGAGCAGCACCGTTCCCTTGACAGAAACCGGCGCCGCGCGTCCCAGGCGCACCCGGTAGGGCGGTGGCCGCGAACAGCTTACCGAAAGGACCCGGTCGTCGTCCGAACGGGTGTACCACGGGCCGGGACAGGCGCCCGAACTCTCCTTCATCCATTCCGGCGCCGCCGCGCCGATCAGAACCGGCGGCAGGATGACGGAGAGCTCCCTTGACATCGTGCTCTCATCAGAGGTGTGACCAGGATGCTCCAGGACGAGATCGGCGAGGTCAGGAAGCGCCCCAACACCATCAAGCGCGATCTCGACGCGGCCGGGCCAGGAGTCCAGAAAGGCAGGGGTGGCCGCTCCCAGCGCATGCCCGACCAGCGCCCCATAGGTGAGGCGGCCCGGGGCATCGTCCAGCGCGGACCAGCTAAACGTCCAGTTGCCGGGGCTAGGGTCACGCGGGCGGAAACGGTTCGGGGCCTGTTCCCGCAACAGCGTGATCAGGGCCTCCCGGGTGCGGGTGTACGGCGCGCGCTGGAGATCTTGAGGCGCCGGACGCATGGTCAGATGCACGGTGGGATAGTGGTGGGGCCGGTCGGCGCTGGATGCCGTGCCGGCACAGGCGGGCATGTAGGCGGGAGGATTGGCCCGGAACAGCAACGGCACAACGACAGCCTTGCCGCGCGCCTGCCGCTCGCGATCCTTCAAGACGAGGCGGATCTCGATCTGGGATCGGATGACCCAGTCGTCTGCCAGCGCGGCCGTGTCGGCTGACGGGGAGTCCCTCTCGACCTCCACGGCCGTCTCCCCCGCGACCCCCATTCCGAGCGCCGCCCAGGAATCCCGGCGCAGGCTGTAACGGCTTCCGGCGTGCAAACGAATCCTGAAGCCGATCGGCCGTTGCCCGGGCCGCTCCAGGATCAGACCAGCGGAGTCCATACAGCGGTCGAGAACGACGGGGGCCTGATGGTAGGTGGCATCCGCCTGAGCGACTCGGGGAAGGGGGAGGCCCTCGGTATCCGGCGCGGCGTGCCCCTGCGTTCCCGCAGTCACAAACACAGGTATCGCTACCGCAAAAGCGGCCACCGCTCCGCGGAGGCCGGCGAACTCAACCATAAGAATGAGCCCCCCCAAAACCTGACAGCTATCTGTGAGCGCCTTGTTGCCGTCCTGCCCTCGGTCCGAAAACACGCCGCTATTGGCCAACCGCCTCTCACGTCCGACCGACCTGTTATCTGTGCGGCCAGCCATCCTTTCGACGAATAGAGCAAAGTTTGGCATGTCAAAGGTTGGTTATCAAGGCTTTACACGCTACACGGAATCGCGCTATGCCCGAGACACTAAGCTCGGGCGCAGTACTGGGAGTGTCTGCGGGGTAACCGAGGGGCGCGTTAAGGGCGATATCTCGCCGGCCGGCGGGGCGCTGGGAAAATGCCGGCAGGACGCAAGTGGGTGGGGGCGGAGTGAACGGACAGGCGAAGCGCGCGACGACGGTGCGGCGGTCCTGGCGCCACGGCTGGGGCCCTCCGATCGTGGTCATCGGCGTGCTGGTTATCGTTCTGTTGCTGATTCTTATCCCAGGTGTGCGGGTATTTCCCGAATCCGCGGCGGAGCCCCGCGCCGTTGGTCCAGCAATCGATCCGGAAACATCCGATCAGCTTCTCCGTGCGCTGGAGCACCAGCGGGACGCGCTGCTCGCGCGCCTGGACCAGGGGGTGTGCCGGCCGCTGGGGGTGGGAGGCGGACCGCGGATCGGCATGGGGGATGTCGGAGGCGGGGCCGGAGCCCCGGGCGGTGGTGGCCAGGGCGGGGACGATGGTCTTGGCGAGGGCGCCGATGGTGCCGATAGTGCCGGTGGAGTTGGCGAGTCTGAAGGGGGCGACGGCAACGCGTCTGACGCGGGCGACGGCGACGGCTCTGAAGGAGGCGACAGCGACGGCTTTGAAGGAGGCGACAGCGACGGGAACGCACGGCCGTCCGCCGAGGGCATGATAAACCCTGGCGTGAGTCCCGAGGACCTGCCGGTGCCGGGCACCGAGGGACGTGGCACGTTGGCCGACCTGATCGCCCGCGCCACGGTCCTCATCCTGACGCCGAACGGACTGGGTTCGGGCTTCTTCCTCTCGGATACCCAGGTGGCGACGAATCGTCACGTCATCGAGGACTCATCGGACGGCCAGGTGATCATCGCCGGACAGGGGCTTGAGAGCGTGATCCGGGGACGGGTGGTGGCGCAGACGGAAACCTCCACCGCCGGCGACTCAGATTTTGCGCTGATCGCCCTGGAAACGCCTGCGCCAGCGGCCGCCATACTGCCGTTCAACCAGCACGCCCGTCAGCTTCAGACGGTCTTTGCCGGCGGCTATCCGGGCCTCGCGCTTCGGTCGGATCCGCGTCTGCGGCGTCTTGTCGCGGGGGATCCTCAGTCGATTCCGCAGGCGGCGTTGACGCGGGGCGAGGTGATGGCCCTGCAACCGCAGGCGAACGGCGTCCCGCTGATACTGCACCAGGCATTCATAACGTCTGGCAACAGCGGTGGTCCACTTGTCGATGCCTGCGGCGCTCTGGTGGGCATCAACACCTTCGTGGCCAACGAACGCGACGGGGCCATGGGGCGGATCAACTACGCCCTGGGCAGCATCTCACTTGTCCGTTTTCTGGAAGGTCAGGGGGTCACGCCGGCCACCCGGGACTCTCCTTGTCAACTCGATGAACAGACAGCGCGTTCGCCAACGGCATCTGGTGGCGCCGGCATGGCCGGGACCACCGCCGGCCGCGATGGAGGCGGCGCCGAGGAGAGTGATCGGCAGGGGAACGCGTGTCGCTGCACGGATGACGCCGGGAGCGGCGATGGGGCGGCGTCAGGACGCGGCGCGTCCACCGCCCCGGACGCGGGCGGAGGGTAAGGCCGAGCCACGACAGGCGGCCGTTTCAGCGCAATCATCAAGGGCGGACGGATCGTGACCGAGGAGACCGAGACCCACGTCGCTTCCACCCGTATGGAGGCCCTGCAGGTCCTTTCCCACGGCGGGCAGCCGCTGCATCAATTTCACGCGCAGATGACGGAGCATCTGCGCCGCGTGCTGGGGCCGGATCATGCGACCCTGTTCGCGGAGCCCACCGTCAACCACCGCACCTTCACCGCCGACTGGTATGTTGGGGTGGCCGGGACGCCACAGCGGCTGGACGAACTGCCGGCGGCGACAAGAGCGCGCGTGGAGGACCGTCTTTCGGAGCTGGTTGCGGACGTGGCGGCGGAAGCGGACCGTCTGCGCGCCAGCGGGCGCGATGCCGAGCGTATGTTGGGGGATGTTCTGCGCGCGGCATTGGAGATTCCTGGGGAGTCGCATGTTCATGCCGTTGGCGAGCAGCCCGTCCTGACCTGCTGGGGCGCGCTGGAATCGGGCCCGGAAGCGCGCCAGAGCGTGCTGCAGGAGTACGTTGGGCGGGTGGCGGCGAGCCGCGCCGCCGGGCCCCCGGCGGACACGACCGCGCCGGTTGACAGCCCGGAGACGGTCCCGCCGGAGACCGTGGCCGCCGTTGCGGAGCGTGGCGGAGAAGACATACCAGGCGTGATCGTCGTCGCCCGGGACGAAGAAGAGCGCGGCTTCCCCTGGCTGGCCGCTGGCCTGTGGTTGCTGGCGGCGCTGCTCGCCCTGTTCCTTGGGTTTCTGCTGTTACAGGCGTGCGGGCTGGCGACGCCCGGGACGCAGCCGTGGTGGCAGCGGGTGCTGGTGAGCTATTGCCCTGACCAGGGGGCGCCCGAGGTCGGCGCCGCCGCACCCACCGAGGAACCGGGCACCGCCGCTCGCCGGGCGGCCCTCCTGACGGAAATCGAGGTCTTGCGGCGCCAGGTTCTGCAGGCCGCCGCGCGGTGTCCGGCGGCGCCCCCCGGCCAGGCGAGCGGCCTCGAGCCCACGCCCCGGCCGGAACCGCCTCCCGAGCCTGCACCGGAAGCGCCTGTCGATGGCGAAGAGGATGCCGCGAGCACTCGGCAACGTATCGAAGAGGAGTCTGGCCGCATCGGGCATGTGAATATTGTCCTGGAATGGAACAGCGTCGACGACCTTGACCTCCATGTAAAATGCCCGAACGGTCAGGAGATCTTTTACAGAAACAAGCGGGCCTGCGGCGGCCATCTCGATGTGGACAGGAATGCCGGGCGCAGCCAGACCCGCAGGCCGATCGAGAACATCATTTGGGAACAAGGCGCCATGGCGCCAGGGCGCTATCGCATTGCCGTGCGATACTACAAGGCGCGGCCGCCCCTGACTCCCGTTCCGTTCAAGGTGAAAATCCTGATCGACGGCGAAATCTACGAAAAGTTCGAACGTACGGTGCGGCGCGCCTCTGAAGTAGTGGAGATCTACACACTCAACATGCCAGTCGATCAGAGGTGAAACCTTTGTTCGGCGACACCTGATCCATGTAAGAGCTCGTCCGGAAAGTCTCGAAAACCGCAATATGTTGTCTGCCAGTGCCCCGATGGCATGCCGTATGTGGTGCCTTTCAGGGCTTTCCGGACAGACACTAAGAGTATGGAAAGTCCTCGATGCCAAAAAAACTGCCAAAATATACGTCAACAATTACGCTTATGCCATATTCCGGAATTCAATTCCTGGATTTTGGATTTGATCAGAAGTTATTACGTAATTCTACTCATTTTTTTTACAGCGAGGCGGAGCCGGCCGTCGACAGCACTGGCCTGCTTGCGTTCACCCTGCACGCCGTCCGGCGTGACCGCGAGACCGGTGATCTTGTGGCAGAGGAACTTGAGCGCATCGTCGAACCAGAGGCGCCGGAGCTACTGGCCATCAATGACAGCCGGGCGCTGGAGCCGTTTCTCGATGCCTGGGTTCCTCTCCCGTTTTTCTGTTTCCGAGGGCGCGATCCCACGGATCGGCCGACCTTCGAGGAAGGCCCCAGCAACTGGGCGCGCGGCCTGATCACCGCGCTGGACGAGCCGGACGAGGCGGGCAATACCCATCGCCTGGTGCTGGCCTTCGACACCGCGGTCATGCCGCGTGGGGC
Source organism: Rhodospira sp. (assembly GCA_028277295.1). GTDB lineage: Bacteria > Pseudomonadota > Alphaproteobacteria > Rhodospirillales > Rhodospirillaceae > Rhodospira. The sequence goes on along the minus strand of JANQGN010000034.1, from coordinate 11,831 downwards.
GGGCGACCCCTATTTGCTTCCCACACCGGATGATTCGCGCAGTGAGAGCCAGTTTCATTTTGTAACATCAATGCGCGATAACAGCTGGTTTCTTTGCCACGGCTGGATGAAGGACTGGCTTGACGAACTGCTGGGACAGGCCGTGCGTGGGCGCGCAGGCGAACGAGGCGGTCGCGCCGTCGCCACCCAGCCGTGCGAGCAGTGGGCGCGGTATCTGGCTTTTCTTGATCTGCTCGATCGCGCCGTGGAGATGCCATTGATCCGGCTCAAGGCCATGGGGACGAGTTCCTCCGATGTGCCGGTACCGGTGGATCTGATCCTGGATATCGGCAACAGCCGAACCTGCGGCATCCTGGTCGAGCAGCCCGGCAACAGCGATTACGTTGAGTTCAAGGATAGTTACGCGCTCGAACTGCGCGATCTGGGGCGCCCCTGGGAAAGCTACGACAAGCCCTTCCCCAGCCGCGTCGAATTCGCCGACGCCAAGCTCGGGTTCAATGCCCTGTCCCGCAAGAGCGGGCGCAATGGCCTGTTTCAGTGGCCCAGCGTGACGCGCGTCGGGTTCGAGGCGACACGCTTAAACACGCGGGCGGTCGGTACGGAGGGAATGACCGGCCTGTCCAGCCCCAAGCGTTACCTGTGGGACGACCGGCCGCACGGCCAGGAATGGCGCTACAACGGTGTCGGCGAGGACGGCAAATCGGAGCCCAGGGTTTCCGGGCCGCTGAACGCCCTGGTCACCGAGGACGGGCGCGTCATTGCCCGGTCAAAGGACACGCTGATGGGGGCCCTGCGCCCGAAGTTCTCTCGGTCGTCCCTCTACACCTTCATGCTGGTCGAGATCATTCAGCACGCCCTGATCAGCATCAATGCGGCCGAGGTCCGGGGGCGGCGGAAGTACCCGGACGTGCCGCGTGTGCTCCGCCGCATCGTCCTGACCGTGCCGACGGCGACGCCGATGATCGAGCGCGACATCTTGCGCGAGCGGGCCGAGGCGGCCGTGACGCTTCTGTGGCAGGCCACCGGCATGAGCCGCATGAACAGCGCCTCGGAACCGGATTTGCGCGCGCTGGCCCGGCCCGAGCCCCAGGTTGTGATTAACTGGGACGAGGCCACCAGCACGCAAATGGTCTATCTCTACTCGGAAATCACCCAGAAGGTGCTTGAAGGCGCCGATGTCCTTTTTTCCATCCACGGCCGCCGCCGTGGTGACGACGACCGCCCCAGCCTGCGGGTGGCGGGTCTGGACATCGGCGGCGGGACCACGGACCTGATGGTCATGACGTACCACCTGCCGCGGGATGGCGGGCGCGCGCTTCGCCCGGAACAGACCTTCCGCGAGGGGTTCAGGATCGCCGGCGACGAGATCCTGGAGGCCGTGGTGGGGCGTCACGTGCTGGCCGACATCGCCGTTGCCCTGGAAGGCTGCGGCCTGACGGAGGCGCGCACGGTGCTCAGGGAGACCTTCTCCGGCGAGGGTGGCGGCGAGGCGGAGGCGGAGCGGTCGGCCCGGCGCCAGTTCGTTGCCCAGATCGCGGTTCCGCTCGCTCTGGCCTTCCTCAAGGCGCACGAGCGCGCGGGGGAAGGCAGGCAGCCCGACACCGAGGCGCGGCCGGCCCGCGCGCTTCTCAGGGACAGCGCCGCCGCCGTGCAGCATTTCATCGACTGGTTTGAGCAGACCATGGCCGAGCGGGGGGCGGTGGACTTTCGGCTGCTGGACACATTGTTCACGCTGGACCCGGCCGCCGTCGGCCTGAGCGTCCGCGCGGCGATGGAGCAAGTCCTCGGGGACCTGTGCGAGGTAATCCGCAACCTTAACTGCGACGTCATGCTTCTGTCGGGGCGGCCCTCACGGCTGCCGGCGGTTCGGGAAATGATCCTGTCGAACGCGCCATGCTCGCCGCATCGCGTGATCAACATGCATCGCTACGACGCCGGCGGCTGGTACCCCTTCCAGGGGCGAGGCGGCCTGATCGACGACCCGAAGACGACGGTGGCGGTGGGCGCCTTGGTCTGCACACTGGCCAACGAACGTCGCATACAGGGCCTGTCGATCATGGGCGAGGACATGACGCTCAATTCGACGACCACCTTCGTGGGCGAGATGGAACTGAGTGGCCGTATCTGGAACGACAAGATCCTGTTCCGCCCGAGCGACGACCGCCGACGCTCGGCCTTCATGGCACCCCATGCCGAGGCGACGGTGGTGATGGACGAACCGATGATCATCGGTTTCCGCCAACTCGCGCTTGAACGGTGGCAGGGCACGCCCCTCTACTACCTGGGCCTGAGCGATGCCGAGGATCCGACTCAGTTGAAGGCACGGTATCCCATGCCGTGGACCGTGCGGCTGCGGCCGGCGGGCGCTGACATGGCGGAGGTCACTGGCGCGGAGAGCGGTTTGCCCCGGGAGTCCATCGAGATTGTGGAGGTCATGGACCGGAACAAAGAAGAGGTTCCTTGCCGGAACATTACCTTCCGCCTGCAAACCCTGCGCTGGGAGGCGGGATACTGGCTGGATACGGGCCGCATCACGTTCGTGTGAGACCACGCTGCACTGAATGAACCGCATTGCAGGGTGGCAAGACCGATCAGCCGCGGCACCTTACGGCGCGACCATCACGCCGCGATGACTCTTGCTTATCGCCGCTTGGTGCAAGGCCCGGTGACGCGGCCGGGTCACCGCCGGACCTGACGTAGGACAGCGAAGCACTGGGGAACAGGGCATTGGCGATGACCGACAGAAGCAGTCAAGTCGCGGAAACGGGCCGGCAAACCGCGCGTGTGGCGCGGGACATGCGCGCCTGGATCGGCGCCAACCGCGGGAGCCTCGCCGGCGATGTGGCCGTTCTCGACCGCGAGTTCCGGCGGGCGGCACGACGGGCCGACCGGCTGGCGTGGGCCGCGGCTCAACCCATGGGGATTGGGGTCTACGGTCCCAGCCAGAGCGGCAAGTCCTATCTCATCTCTGCGCTGGCTCGTTCGGCCGACAAACCGCTGATGGCCTGCTTCGCGGACCAACAGGTGGATTTCGTGCGGACCCTGAATCCGGAGGGTGACAAGGAATCAACAGGTCTGGTCACGCGCTTCACGGTCCGCGCCCCCGACGTGCCCGACCCGCCAGGATTTCCGGTGCTCCTGCGCCAACTGTCCGAGATCGACCTCATCAAGATTATCGGCAACACCTTCTTCCTGGACACCGATGAGCCCACCGTCAACGTCGTGGACGGTGCCTTGGTCCGCGAACGCATCGCCGCTGTGCGGGGGGCGGCTGGCGACGGGCGCGATTCTCAGTTCGGAGAAGACGACGCTTTTGATCTGCAAGAGTATTTCTCTGGACGCTTCGGTAACTTCGAATACATCAAGCAACTCACGGTCAGCGGTTACTGGCAAGCGTTGGAGGCATACGGCGGCCGGCTGCCCTTGGACCAGCGCGTCTCGCTGCTGTCCCTGTTATGGGGCGACAACCCGGCCTTTACCGAAACCTACCGCAGCCTGCGCGACGTGCTGGCGCGCACCGGCTTTTCCCCTTACTTGCATGCCCCGTTGGACGCCCTGACGCCGCGCGAACAGAGCATTCTCGACGTCGCGAGCTTGCATGGTTTTCAGGGCGAGGGTGAGGGCGAGGCGGCGCCCGTGACGGTCCAGGTGCCGGGCGGACGTCAGGTTTCGATCCGGCGAAGCCTGCTGACGGCGGTGGTGGCCGAACTGCACATCCGCATTGCTGACAAGCCCTGGAGCTTCCTGGACCATGCGGACCTGCTGGATTTCCCCGGCGCCCGCAGCCGCCTCGACATCTCGGGCCTGTCCGCCTACCTGGCCAAGGATGGTGCCTTGGAGGAACTGTTTCTGCGCGGCAAGGTCGCCTACCTGTTTGAACGCTACAAAGAGACGTTCGAACTCAGCGCCATGGTGCTGTGTCTGGCGCCGGGACCCCAGGAGGTCCGAGGCCTGCCGGGCACCGTGGCGGACTGGGTCGCCGCGACACACGGACCCCGTCCGGAGCAGCGGGGCACTCAGCGCAATGCCCTGTTTCTGGTCCTGAGCAAGTTCGACATGGTGTTTAAGGACAAGGCTGGGCAATCGGACCACTCCGACGAGCGCTGGAGCACCCGGATCAGGACGGCCCTGGACGACTTTCTAAGCAAGAGCCATGACTGGCCGAACGACTGGGACGGCGCGCCCTTCCGCCAAACCTACTGGTTGCGTAATCCGGGCGTCCAATCCAAAGATTTGTTCGACTACGATGACGGGGCACGCGAGGTTGGCGTGCGCGGGACCGAGCAGGCGCGGTTGACCCGCTATAAGCGCGAGTACCTTAACAATGCTCTGGTGCAGCGCCACTTCGAGCGGCCGGACCAGGCCTGGGAGGCCGCCTTCCGCCTCAACGACGGTGGCGTGAGCTATCTCGCTGAATCGCTGGTGCCCGTGTGCAAACCAGACATGAAGCTGGAGCAGATCGCCGGGCGCATTCAGCACACCCGCGCCGTGATGCGCGAGTCGATGACGCCGCATTATGATACCGGCGATACAGACCAAGAGTTGGAGCGCCGTCTCGGCCGTCTCGAAGAAGCCTTCGAGGGCCTGCGCGGCTGCATCGAAAGCGGGCTTTTCTGGAACCTGGTCGGCGCCCTGCAGATTTCGGAGACCGACCTTCGGGACGCTCTCATGCGTTTCGAGATGGGGCAGGATCAGGAAGCCGAGGACGAAAATGGTCGCCGCCGGGGACGGCGGGGCACGGCCCGGGCATCCATGGTACTGGATCGTGTGGTGGGACGGGGACGACCGGCGGCGGTCACGCCCGAGACCGAGGATCTCCGGTCCGGCAATGGCGGTGAACCGGTCAACCGGGTGGTCGGGGTGACCATGCGCTTATGGGGCCAGACCATGGCCGCCGTGATGGAAAGCGAGGGCCGGATGCGCGCCTTTGGGGCCGAGGAACCGGCGCTGAGCGTCTTGACCACCGAGCTGGCGGCGGGCGCCCAGCGCCAGAACGTGCCGGGGCAAATCGGCGCGGCCGTGCAGCGCGCCGTCGCGTTAACCCAGACCCCCCAGCGGGCCAACGTGGTGGCGGCCAAACTCGCCAGCGAGGTTGTGAACGACTATGTCTACAGGCTAGGGTTCGACCGGCTGCCGGAACAGGACCGCCCCCGAATCTATGACGGCGATCATGGAGAAGTCGCCATCTTCGTTCCCCCGGATGTGGACGGCCTGCCCGATCTGGGCTTGAGCGAACACCCAGGCGGCGACGAGGAGAGATGTCTGTCCGAGTGGTTCGCGGCTCTTTACGAACTGTGCAAGGGAAACGTGCTTGCCGGCGGCAGCGGCAGAACGCCCCCCGAACAGAACGGGCGTCTGGGCGCGCTGATCTCGCAACTGGACCCCTGATACCGCGCCCCGAATGTCAACAGGCCCTAGGGCGCGACCATCAAGCCGTGAGGCGTCGGTTCTGTCTAGAGCAAATCCCGAGCGATCTGGCACAGATCGCCCTGGACGATCTTTTGGGGACGATTTGCTTGAAAAACAAATTGTTAGAGCATGCTGGGCGATTCAGAAATCGTGCAACATGCTCTAGGTTAGCTTTTAGGTGAAATTGCATGCAATGGATGCGGAGCGCCACATGCTGAGCATCGAACAGGCGACGGATGGGCCGGGACGCGGCTTCGCATGGCTTGTCTTCCTAGACGTCGAGGGAGCGGCGGCCGCGGCCGAGGAAGAGATCCACATCACGTTTCAGCGCCTTGATACAGGACGCTTCCTTGGTGGCCAGGGCTGGCAGGATCGACGGCAGCCCATCCTGCCGGTCGCCGTGGAAGCGGAGGGGCAAACCCTTCGGATCATGGTCGGGCCCTTGGTCGTCAACCAGATCGAACCGGGCACCGGACTCCGGGTGCTCATATCGCCCCGGAACATCGGGGGAGAGACGCTGTGGCCCGATATCCCTCCCTTCATCGGCGCGTTGCCAACTCCAGACCCGAGCCCAGACCCGATCCCCAGCGATCCCACGAACGGGGCAATGGGCGGTAAGGTTACCGGTAACGGTCAAGAAGAAGACGTGAAGGGTCAGGACAGCGACGACGGTAAGAGCGCCAAGATTGCAGGTGGCAAGATTAAGGAGGGTAAGGATACGGACGGTAAGGATACGGATGGTAAGGATAGGGACGGCAAGGACGCGGACGGCAAGGACGCGGACGGCAAGGACGCGGACGGCAAGGACACGGACGGCAAGGACGCGGACGGCAAGGACGCGGACGGCAAGGACGCGGACGGCAAGGACGCGGACGATGAGGAGGGCACCAAGCCTGTCATCGAGCCCCCACGGGTGGCGGTCCTTGCCGCGCTTGCCCTTGTGGCTCTGTTGGCGGGGCTGGCTGGAGGGTATGCTCTGCACCCCGTGCTCGCACCAGACAACCGCGGTTTTGAGGGCATGAACGTTCTTCTCTCCGCAACCGATGTTCCCGCGCAGTCGCCCACGGGGGTTCCCCTGGACACCGCCGAGACCGCCGAGGAACGCTATGCCTTTGCCATGAGGGCCCAGCGGGAACAGAGGAGTGAGGAGGCGGAGTACTGGTTCCGCGCGGCCGCTGCGTTGGGGAACGGCAACGCCGCCAACGAACTGGCCGGCATGTATTTTACAGGGGACGGCGTGCGCAAGGACCGGCCGCTGGCTATCGAACTTTGGGAAGTGGCCGGCGCCGTCGGTACCCCGCGCGCGCTCTTCAATCTCGGCTTCATCCACGAGAAAGGGAATGGAGTGCCCAAGGACCTGACGCGGGCCGAGTACTATTACGAGAGGTCAGCCAGGCTCGGCAATTCACGCGCGGAAGGGGCGCTTGACGCTTTGCGTGAACGCGTGAGTGAAGCGACCTCAAACTAGAGCAAATCCCGAGCGATCTGGCACAGATCGCCCTGGACGATCTTATGGGGACGATTTGCTTGAAAAACAAATTGTTAGAGCCCGTCCGGAAAGTCTCGGGAACCACAATATGGTGTATGCCCGTGTTCGAATCGCGTGCCGTATATGGTACTAAGCAAGGCTTTCCGGACAGACACTTAGCGCATGGTGGGCGATTCAGAAATCGCGCAACAGGCCCTAGACGGACCAGGTTTTTCGACACATGCGGCCCCGCTCCGCCGAATGCCGCCGCGATCGGCGACACGGCGAGAAAGAATACCGTTTTGAGCAGAATAATCCCGATTCGAATAACACCCCCACGGCCACAGCGACTAGCGTCCTGCCCAGCACCATCCAAGTGAAAGCTGTGGATCGAGGGACGTATGATGCGCTCAAAAGTTGCCAATCCATTGCTGTTGACGACGTCTATTTGTGTCTTGACGATCTCGAGTACAATTTGTACGGCGCTAGCCCAGGATGCGTTGGCCGTCGCCGGGAACCGGACGATCATTCCCGCCGCCAATATCCGGGACCGTGAGGCGCTTCAGGTCGCGCGGGCCGAGACGGTAACGCCGGGTGGTGGTCCTGAAGACACAGGCAGCAATGGCGTGGTGACCCTGGAGCCCGTCACCGTCACGGCGGACAAGGTTGAGAAGGACAAGCAGGACGTTCCCGCCAGCGTGAGCGTGTATGACGGCTACGCCCTGGACGATGTGGGTGCCGACACGCTGGAAGATGTCGTTGGCCGCTCTCCGAACATCAGTTTCTACCGCACCGACAGCCATACCACCTACCTGATCTATCGTGGCATCGGCGGCACCACCAACATGAACAAGGTCTGGAACATCAACACCGACGGCGTGACGCTCCCCTATGTGGGGACGGGCACACTGCTGGACGTCGAGCGGGTGGAGATGTTGCGCGGCAGCCAGGGCGCGCTGTACGGCCGCAACACCCACGCTGGGGTCGTGAATCTGGTCACCCGGGAACCGGGCGACGATTTCACCTTCGACGGCAGCGCCGCCTATGAAAGCTACAACACCGTGAAGCTCAGCGCCGCCGGCGGCGGTCCGATCACCGATGGCCTCGGTTTTCGACTGGCGGTGGGATACCGGTCGAGTGATGGCTATTTCGAGAACAGCTTTCTCGACACGGACGACGGCAACGATAACGAACAGTATTCGGCGCGCGGCAAGATCGTCGCCCGGCCGACCGACAGCGACAAGATCACCCTCAGCCTGACGGGCGACCGCTTCGACGGCAGTTTCGACAGCTATGTAACCGGCGGCGGAACCACGACCACCAACAACGAACCCGGCTACACCGACGGCCACCTGGCGGCGCTTTCACTGACCTGGGAACACCAGTTCGAGGTCGCCAAGCTGACGTCGATCTCCAGCTATTCCCGGTCGAACTACGGCTTCCTGCACGACTGGGACTTCACCTCGCTGGATATCTCCACCGGTGAATACGACGAGAACTTCTATACGCTGGCCCAGGAATTCCGTCTGGAAGGCCAGGCGGGCCCCGACCTGGACTGGCTGGCCGGCACGTTCCTGATGGCGGAGGATCTCGATACCGAAACCACCATGCGCCTGGGCGCCGATGCCGCTGCCTGGGGCCTGCCCGCCAACACCTTCATGGCGCAGCGGTCCAGTATTGAAACCCGATCGGCGGCGGTGTTCGGCCAGATGGTCTATCGGCCGCTGCCCCGATTGGAGCTCACCGGGCGCATGCGGCTTGACTACGAGAGCAAAAGTCTCGATTGGCGGGGTTTCTCCGATATGTCCCCGACCGTCGACAAGTCGTTTGACCAGAGCTGGTTCGCGGTGCTGCCGTCCGCGTCGGTGGCCTGGCTCCTGTCGGAGGACCAGCGCGTCTACGCCTCCTACTCAAAGGGCTACAAGGCGGGCGACTACAACAACGTACAGCTTGATCCGGCCGTTGTGACCCAGGCGGTGGATCCCGAATTCGCAACAACCTACGAGATTGGCTACAAGGGCTTGCTGGCCGACAGCCGGCTGGAGATCAACGCCGCGGCCTTTTACATCGACTGGAAGGACCTGCAGGTCGAGACACCCATCAGCCTGGGAGGGGCGCTCGTTTATCAGAAGCAGAACGCCGCCGAGGCGCACAGCAGCGGTCTCGAACTGGAGATGCGCGCCCGTCCGGCGTCGAGCTGGGAGGTGTTCGGGAGTGCCAGCTACTTGATCGACTTCAAGTTCGACGAATTTCCGAACAGCAGCAGCGGTGACTTGTCCGGAAAGAAACTGCCGAACGCCAATCGGTTTTCGGTGAACGCTGGCACCGTCTACCGGCATCCGATGGGGCTGTTCGCCTCGGCTGACATGACGGTCAACGGACCGAAGTTCTTCGACGAGGCCAACGCGTTCGAACAGGACATCTACACACTGGTGAACGCCAAGGTTGGCTACGAAATCGATAACCTGTCAGTCTATCTGTATGGCCGCAACCTTCTTGACGAGGACTATGCCCTGTCGATGTTCGCCAATGCCGAGTTGGCCGGTGAGCCGAGGGTTTTCGGTGTCCGGGCCCAGGTGACCTTCTGATGTTCTAGAGCAAATCCCGAGCGATCTGGCACGGATCGCCGTGGAAGATCTTTTGGGGACGATTTGCTTGAAAAACAAATCATTAGAGCATGCTGGGCGATTCAGTAGTCGCGCAACAGGCCCTAGCGCGAGGGTGGACCTGGGCGTCCGCGTGTCGAGGGGAGGGCACCGGACCCGGACCCGTCACACCGCGTCCTTGCGGGCTTGTCCCGGCAGGACGCCGAACTGCCGGTAAAAGGCCCTGCTGAAATGGCTGACATTGCTGTAACCAAGAAGGTGAGCGGTCTCGCCGACATTGTGGTCTCTCAGCAATTGACGCGCCCGTTTCATCCGTTCGCGCAGAAACAACGCATAGACGCTCGTGCCGAACAGGATCTTGAACCCGCGTTTGAGCTTGAGTTGATTGAGGCCGCTTTCGCGCGCCAACTCGGCGATGGTCGGCGGTGCGCTCAAATCCATCAACAGCCGATCGCGGGCGATCAGCAGTCTCTTTCGTTCGCGGGGCGGGACATCTATGTCCTCCTGACTGGAAAGAGGATTGCCCACCTGCCAGGCCAGGAACTCGATCGCCGCGGCCTTGATCATAAGCGGTGAGGTTCCGTGATGCTCGACACGCTCCGCCAGGGCCAGGGCCGCCGCCATTGTCTGCGGCGTCGGCGCACTGTCTTGAAGAACGGACCGACCGTGACTGACGTCCGCCAGGAGCCAATCCGCTTCGTCTCCCGCGATTTCGATCAAACGTTCGAGCGAAACCAGGAGTTCCACCTGGCGGAACGTCGAACTGGCCTTAATGAGGAAATGCTCGTTCGGTGTGTAACCGATGTGGCCGCCGCCGATATCCGGAATGATCGACCGCCGGCAAGTGCTCCTTTCCACCCGACCGGCCAAGAGGCACGAGAAAATCACACCATTAATGTCGTTCGTCATGTTGGTCTGAATGGACCGTTTTCGGTCACCACGGTAGGCGCCCACGGCCATCCCCGTGTCGATGTCCACGAATCGGGAAAAAACGCCCGGCATCTCTTCCGAAATCGCCGTCGGGTTACCGAAGAGTTTGGATGGAAATGTCGACTCCAAGGATCCACCTCTTTCGAGAGGGCGGCGGGGCACTCAGGCGAGGCCCTGAGCATGGACTCAGTCGCGAGCGAAACTGATAATCATTCGCAGTCTTGCTGTCAATCTTTAGCGCGATGACAGTCCCGGGCGCGATCGGCGACCTCTCTCAAGGGTTCAGGATTGCCTGTCGACCTCCATCACGGTGGGGACACATCGGTAAGACTGGTCACCACCAGCCGACAGACGATCGGCGACAGAGATCAACCGGGGCCGACAGATCGGCCGGCACCTGGTGATCACCCCATCGACGGACCATGCCCCCATGGCTCGGCCCTCCACGCGGATTTGGATTGCGCGGGGCACGTGGCCCTTTATCCTGGGTGGCATGATCCCGGCGCCGAACAACCCTTGGCCTCAGCCTTCATGCCCCGCCTCTCCGACGTGCTGGCACCGGTGTGGCCGCGCGGGCGCCTGCACGACCCACACGACGGCGTCTTTCTGGCCGGGCTGGCCACGCGTCGGGTGCAGGCGGACATCACGGTGTGGCCCTGGCCGCGTTCGCGGGCGGATGCGGCGGGTCGTCTTCAGGAGGGGGAGATCATGTACACGGTCTTCGGCGCCAGCACCGTCTTGAGGTTTTGCCTGATTGTGTTCGCCGTGATTGTTCTGACGGTGGCCTTGTTCACAGGCATCCAGTCCTCGTTCTTCGAGATACTGCGCTGGTCAGTAGTGTTGGCCAGCGCGTTCATGCTCGGGATTTGGCTGCTGACCGAATGGTCCTGCCATGGCGCCCTCTGGCGCCGGGCCTTTCGCAAGTGGCCAATATTGAAAACCTGGCTGTTTCCGGACCTCAACGGCGTCTGGTACGGCACCACCCGGTCCAACTGGCCGGTCATCAAGACCCTGCGCGACGCCGCGTCCCAGGGGGAAACCCTGGACCTTAAGAGCCTGGACCGCGTGGCGTTGAAGGAAGACGCCATGGCCATGGAGATCAAGGCCAACCTCTTCCGGATCACGATCAAATCGAAACTGAGCAGTACTGGCGGCTGCTCAAGAACCCTGTCGTGCCGGGCCGATAAGGACGCGGACTGTGAAGAATATAGCGTCGCCTACATTTATCATCAGGCAACACCGAAACCGCTCTCGACGGACGAGGGCTCGCATGTCGGTGCCGCGACGCTAGAGATCAAGCTTGGCGAGCCGTTGGTGATGCGTGGAGTCTACTGGACCCGCCGGAAATGGCGCGAGGGCAGCAACACCGCCGGCATGATCGAGGTGCGGCGCGTTTCCGACCGCCACGCCCCCAAGGG
>JANQGN010000700.1 GCA_028277295.1 Rhodospira sp. | reverse complement strand
CTTGGCATGCCGCACCCCACATTATGCGGCTCAATCGAATCATATCCTCTCCAACTTGGGAATCCCTCTCATCGAGTCATGTCATGCGTCGGCCGGTATAAGAGGCTATGCGCGGGTTTCCCGCCCGCGACTGCGCCGTTTTGGCCACTTGTTGGTGCGAATGTTGTATACACTGGCTCGGGAAATGCTGACCTGCTCCGCCACTTCTCCATCGCTCAGCCCCTGGGCCAGCAGATCCCGGGCTTTGGCCACCACGGCTTCCGGCAGGCGGCGCCCGCGCCCGTCCTTGCGCATCGGGGACCGGATGGCATTGGATTGTGGGCGCCGCGTTTGCGTCGGGGCCGGCTGAACATCCACCACCCGGCCGACGACCGTGCAGTACCGGTATTTCTGGATCGTCTCCCCCATGGCGGCCACGTGGCGTGGCGGGTCCGCTATCATCACGGTGCGGTCGCCGTGGACCCGCACGAGAGCGTCGTAGTGGGCGGCCTGGAACACCTCCAGGCGCGGAGTCTGGCCGGTCTTCTCCGGCACGATGGCCAGCACAGGATCCCCACCCTTGACCACGGTGTCGCGGGTGTCGAACACGACCGCGCCGTCCTCGGTCAACAGCACCCCCATGCCGGGGCGCAGGCGATCGGTCAGTGCAGGGGGCGGTGCCGCAATCATGCGCTGCTCCAGGTGCGCCACGCGTGCGTGCAGGCCGCCGAGATCGGTGGCGGGGGCGGCAACAGCACCTCGCCGCCAGGCCATGAAGACACGGATTATCTGCTCGCGGGCGTCAGGCGCGTTCGGTGCATCGGACCGGACGGTGGCCAAAAGGGCCTGCCCTTCGGTCAGCCAGTAGTTGGTGCCGGGACGACCTCTTCTCTTGGGATCGGTGTTTTTCCGCACCGTGCGGAAAATCTCCCCGTAGCGGGTCAGCTCATCGGCGTTGCGCTCGATCAGAGCCGTAAGATCATAGGGGGAGACATATCCCAGCACGACGGCCAGCCGCGTGTGGCACACGCGCGGCTCATCGCCGGAAATGTCGAGATCAGACAGGGAAAGGAGATTTTGGGCGGACTCCACCTGTGCGCCGGTCTGAACCATGGCGTTGCTCCTCTGGCAATCGTGTGCCGGAGCCTCGCCACTTGTGACGGCGCCGAGCCTCCGGGGGTTCACAACTCGGCCAGAGTCGAGCCCGCACGCCTTTAGGCTTGCGCCCTGGACATGCGCGTGCGGCCCCCGGAGAACGGGCATGGGAAACCCGCCTGCGGGTCGGGATCCGCTCTGACATGGAGTTGTGAAGCTCCACCGCAGAGGATGGTCCCGAACCGCGCTTGGGTCAAGCGGTTGGTCAAAGCTCGATCATGCTGTTCGGGGGCAGTTCGTCCATTTCGTCCAGCTTGTCCATATCGTTGCCGAGGTAGACAAGCCCCATATAATTGATAGTTTGATCCGCGACCTGACCGAGTGGGTTTATCCCCGCAACATCCTTGATCTTTTTACCATCTTCATATGTTGTCTCAATCAATGCGAACGCCAAAGGGCGGAGGAAAAAGCATTTTCCTTCTCCACCGTCGTCCCTGTACACCAATGCCCATCCGGGTGTTGGCGGAATGATCTGGATGATATTGCATGTAGTTTTCACGTTTTCTCTCCATTGTCATCGTCCAGCCAAGATGCTTGCACCGGACGGCTCGTTTTAAGCCTGTATCGCTTCTGACGCTTGCCTTGGCCGACACGCGGATGCTCGTGCTTCCACCCCTTGGCGGTGAATATCCGCCCGATGCGCGCCTGATCCCCTTGTGTCCATCGTCCGGGTTGAATGCCCAGCGCCTGTTCCAGCACTTCGCCCACGGACACGTCGGTCAGGGGCTCGGGGCGTTCGATCTCACGGTCTTCCCAGGTATCGTAGCCCACCTGGACCCGCTTGGTTTCATGGGTCAACCAGCGATCGATCTTCTCTTCCCAGGCGTCGGAGACGCGCTTGGCTTCCTGCATCTCGGCGGCATCCGTGACCAGGTCCTGTTCGTCCAGCCACCAGGGCTCGCCGGCCTCGAAGCGGGCCACGGCTTCGGCCCACAGCTGATCCCGCGCGGCGGCCAGGCCGTCCAGATCGATGGGGCCGGTCACGCCGGCCTTCACCGGCCAGAAGCGCCGGCCGCCGGTCTCGTCCTTCAGCCAAGTCTCGTGATTCACGGTGCCGCACAGCACCGCTTGGCGCGGCACCTCGACCACATGGCGGCCGTAGGGCGGGCGGTAGCGGTCGGTGGTGCGGGTCAGGAACGCCTTGATGCGCCCGGCCTCGGCCTTGGACAGGGCGTCCAGCTCGGCCATCTCCACCACCCAGGCGCCCTGTAGTTGCATCGCGGCGTCCTTGCTGCCCACCTCGGCCAGCTCGTCGGTGAACCAGTCGGCGCCACACAGGGTCTTGAAGGCGGTGGACTTCTTCAGGCCCTGCGGCCCCTCCAGCACCAGCATGTGGTCGGCCTTGCAGCCGGGGCGGCGGATGCGGGCGACGGCGGAGATCATCCAGCGGGCGGCGAAGGCGCGGGTCAGGCGTGTGTCCTCGGCGCCCACATAGGCGGACAGCCAGCCGTCCAGGCGCGGTGTGCCGTCCCAGGCCAGGCCGTCCAGGTAGTCGCGCACCGGATGGATGGCCAGGGCGCGCGCCTGGGCGTTGACGGCGCGGGCGGCCACCACGGGGGTGACGTTGATGTCGCGGCGCTGCAACCAGACGGCCAGATGCACGTCGTCGGCGTCGGCCCACTGGCGGGGCAAGTCCTCGTGCGGCGCCGACCAGGGTAACGGGCGTTGAACCAGAATCATTTCTGCGAAGGCGTCGAACACCAGCGCGCCGGTGAAGGCCGCGTCATGCTCCAGCGCCACCATCACGTTGGCCTCGTTGCGCTCCGGTAGGCCGGTGGCGTCCACGCGCAGGCGTTCGGCCCAGGGGCTGCGGACACGGGCCGTCGTCTGCCCGGCCGAGGCGTTGAAGCGCCGCCGCATGACCTGCACCTGCCGGCGCAGGCCCCCCATGGACAGGCCGGCGGCCTGCTTCACGGCGGCCAGGATGCCGTCTTCCTCCAGGGTTTCCAGGCGGGCGCGCACCATGCGATCCAGGATGGCCAAGGCCCCGGCGCTGTCGCCGTGCGCGAGGGCGGTGGCCTCGGCGGTCAGGGCGGTGGCGTCGTCCACCGGCGGCGGCGATGCGGGCGCGTCGGCCGCCTTCGGGGCGTAGTCGGCGACCGTGGTGCCCCGGCGCAGGTCGTCGTTGAAGTCGTCGCCATGGATCGGCGCGACGATGGTGTGGTCGATCCCGGCGTCCCGCAGGCGGTCGGCCAGATCGGCGGCGGCTTTTCGGCCGGCCTCGCCGGCGTCGGGGAAAATGGTGATCCGCGTGACACCTCCGGGCCACTGGAAGCGCCGCAGGCCATCGGCGGACAACCCGGCCCAGGTGGGCAGGTCAAACAGCCGGTGCGCCGACAGGGCGGTCTCGATTCCCTCGGCGATGCCCAGGTGGCCATCGTCGGGGATCGGGAACAGGCGTACATGGCCGGCCTTCGCGGGACCGAGCATGGTCTTGCCCGTGTCGCCCACCGGGGCCTTCGTGCGCCCGTCCAGCGTCAGGAAGGTGCGGTGAATGCCGCCGGTGGGCCGGCCGTCGCCATCGCGGATGACGGCCACCATGCCGGGCCAGCCGCGCCGGCCGGCGAAGTCCGTCAGGTCCTCGGCGTACAGCAGGTCGGACGCGTCCGGATCGGCGACCCCGCGGGCGGCCAGGTAGGTCTCTGCCAGGGTGCCGGCCAGCGGCTGGCAGGTCTCCAGCACCCGTCGCGCTTCGGCGCTGTTGTCCTTCGGGACCCTGGCCGTGGGCCGTTTCGGTGTCGGTGCATCGGCCTCCATGCCCGCGACCCGGGCAGCCTCGGCATACAAATCGCCATTGCACAGACCCGTAGCCCAGCCGATCAGGGCGATGGGATCGGCGCGATCGTCGGTGGCCCAGTCACGGCCATAACCGGCCCAGCGGCCCGTCAGCTGGATTTCGGCGGAGCCGTGACCGCGCGGCGGTTCGCCCGACAGGTTGGCCATGCGCCAGGCGCGGCGGTCCGGCGTCAGGCGGCCGGCCGGGAACAGGCGCGGCACCCAGTCCGCAGCCGAGGCCTGCAGGCGGGCCTTGACCTCCCGCAGGTCGATGCGCGGCGGCGGGGGCGGGGCCGTGTCGTTGAGGTCGATGGTCATCGGCCGCCACCATATACACACGACCTACATACACACGAACTACACAAAGAACCTTGACGAGGACACCGGTTCTTGTGTATATAATACACACCAGAACGGAGGGGGATCCGATGTGAAGCAGCCGGGAGGTGATCAAGATGCTTAAGGCCGATGGCTGGTTTCATGTGGGTACCACCGGCGACCACTGGCATTTCAAGCACGCCACCAAGCCCGGCAAGGTGACTGTCCCCCACCCAACCAAGGACCTGACCATCCGAACCCTGAAGTCGATCGAGGCCCAGTCCGGCCTCAAGCTGCGATAGGGAGGCCCGTCCATGCAGCGCTTCTACCCTGTGGTCATCGACCAGGAAGGCGCCGTCTTCGGCGCCACCGCACCGGATTTTCCGGGCTGTGTCTCGTCGGGCGCCAGCCCGGAAGAGGCCTTGGCGGGCATTGCCGAAGCCCTGGCCGGGCACGTCACCTTGATGGCGGCGGATGGCGATCCGATCCCCGAACCGTCCGCCGTGACCGCAATCCCCGCCGATCCCGAGTGCGAGGAAGTCTGCCGCGCCCTGGTGCCGGTGTCGGTGCCCGGCCGCATTCAGCGCTACAACGTCTCTCTGCCGGAAGACCTGGTGGCCGAGATCGACGCCATGGTCGGAAAGGGCCATCGCTCCCGCTTTCTGGCCAGCGCGGCCCGGGCGGCCTTGCGCGCGGATCAGGCGGCGGACATGAGGTGACGTGTCGATGGTCATGACAGCAGCACCAAGCCTTCCTCCGCCCGCGTGATGGCGGTGTACAGCCAGCGGCGTCGGTCGGCGTCGGTGCGGCCCAGGCCGTCATCCCAGACGATGACGTTGCGCCAGCCGGAGCCCTGGGCCTTGTGGCAGGTGATGGCATAGCCGAACACCATCTCCAGCGGCCTGATCTTGCGCAGCAGCTTCCAGTCCCGGCTGCCCCGGTCCTTGTCGAGCTGGATGTGGTCCAGGAACGGGCCCTTGTAGACCGGCACCCAGGCTTCGCCGTCGTCGTTGGGCTCGCCGACCACGGCGTCATCCTCGGTGCGCAGGCGGGCCTTGAAGATCAGCTCGGCGTCGTCCACCGCCTCGTCCAGGCCCAGGAACATGCCGTTCACGACACCGTGGGTCTTGCTGTTCTTCAGGCAAATGATCTTCTCGCCCGGCTGGGGTAGCAGGCCCTGACGACCGGCCACGCGGCGGATGCCGTTGTTCAGCAGGATGCGGGTATCGTTGCGTCCGCAGATGACCTGATCGGCCTTCAGGCACATCTCCGGCGACAGGTCCCCGAACGGCATCTTGGCGACCAGGGGATCGTGCAAGCCCATGGGGATGGGGCGACCCTGTCGCGCCCAGGTGGCCAGCCGGATGATGGCGCTTTCGGCCGCCTGACGATGCACTTCGGTCAGCATGACGTCGGGCTCGGCGTCCACGAAGGCGCCCTCGCCCTTGATCGGCGGTAGCTGGCCGGGATCGCCCAGCACCAGGATGGGCCGCTTGTAGGACAGCAGGTCCTTGGCCATGTCCTCGCCGACCATGGACACCTCGTCCAGCACGATCAGCCGGGCGGCGCTGGCCGCGCTGTCTGGGTTGAGGCGAAAGCGGGGGCGGCGCATCTCCTTGATGGCCTGGCGCATGGCCTCGCACTGGGACGCGGCGTCGGTGTGCGCCCAGCCGCTAAGAGTCCGATTCGAAACTCCGTGAGGGATTTCAGGCTCTTGCGAGGAGGCGCGTGACGCGACGGATGTGTGCGATGAGCAGCCACGCTTCGGCACT
>JANQGN010000663.1 GCA_028277295.1 Rhodospira sp. | reverse complement strand
ACGGGTAGACCGCATCGGATTTCCGAAAATGATCGCCGGGCTTGACGGTCTTCTCACGCACCGGAGAACCTCGCCTTCGTTGAAGGAATCAGAAGCGTGTCATGCCGCCATGGGCAGGACATCTGGACTGGGAGACGGAACCCACCTCTTGAGGCCCACATCCTGAGGCCCGCGACCGGCGTCCGATATCGGCCCTCGATCACGGAGCCGCGACACGACTGGCGGATGGTGGAGGTGTCCCCGCGACGCGCGGCATAGCGCACGCGACCGGTGACGCAACCACCCGCTCAACCACCCACCTGAGCGCGCCGACCGCGTCGCCTGGCCAGCCGGCCAATCGCCACAGGCGGATCATCGACCTCACGCGGCAACGGTATCACTGCCGGCCACACCCCTACAAGAGTTGCCCTTATCGCACGTTATTCGCTCACCTTGTTGCGCGTTCGCCACGACGCGCGCTCGCGGACGTCACGCTCCCAGGGGCTGCCCGCTATCCCGTGAGCAGCGGCTCGTCGAGTGGAAAGCCGGTGCCGTCCGACTCCAGCTCCAGAACCCACAGGTCCGGGTCGCGACGGATGGCCCGGGCAATAGCGGCGTCGGCGGCGGCCTCATCCGTGAAGCCCGGGCGGCCTAGCCGCATCCAACCGCGCTGGCCGTCCGCCAGAGTCGCCTGGGCGTAGACCTCGACCGCCCTGCCGCCCCCGTCCGCGCCCACCGGACGCACCTTCAGCAGAATATCGCCGGCGGTTTCGTCGCCACGCCGCAGGACCGTGCCGAACCCGCCGCGGATCTGCACCTGCCGCAGATACGCGCGCGCCCTCAGGCCGGCGGTCAACCGTGCCATGGCCGTCGCCTCCGCGCGTGGGCTGGCCCGATGATGCTGGCGCTACCAAGTGCGCGGGGGACCGACGTCCACATGAACAAACCCCGAGCCCGGATAATCCCCCACGCCCCCCCGGCCCATGGAGGCCGCCACGCGGAACAGCGCCGGCACGCTGACCCCTGGAATGGCGATGTCGGCGGCCATGCCGCGCGTGTGATAGCTCTTGCGCGCCACGGAGCGGTTACCGACGCTCATGGCGTGGTTGGTCTGAGGCGACCGGTAGCCCGAGATGAGGCGGATCGGCCCCCGGGTCTCCAGCGCCAGGGTCAGATCATGGAGCAGATCGAGCAGGGCGACATCAATGGGCGCCACCTCATCGGTGCGCCGGTCCCGCATCACCCAGTTGATGGCCGCCAGGGCATCCGGCAGGGTGCGGCCGTTTTCCATGTAGGTGACGGACAACGTCTCCCCGGTGTTGATGTTGTCCAGCATCAGGCTGCGGTGGCTGGCGATGCCGGCGCGTGGCGGCACCGGCGCGTGATGCACCACCATCGGACGGTCGGCGCCGGTTGGGCGATGCACCACGGGACTCGGCGACCGCGACGCGCCACCGGCATCAAGACCCATCTCGGGGCGGGACGGCTGGTCTGGCTTCAGGCCGGGCCGCAAACCGGGGCCCATGCGGAAGGGTTGGGCCGGCTTGGAGTCCGGCAGCGCGGGCGTGACAGCGGCCATGGTCTGGCCGGCGAGACCCGGCACGGCGGCGGTGATCCCCAGGGCGGCTCCGCCCAACACGAGGTGGCGCCGGGTCGGATCTGCCTCGGGAACAGACTCGTCGAGAGTCGGAGGGGTGATGCGCACGGAAGCCTCTCTGCGGTTCGCGACGAATGGCACGGGCCGGCGTACGGCCCGAGGGCGGCATGCTTGCATCAGGTGCCGGAGGACGGACGTGGGCGAATCAGCCCCGTCCGAACGCATTGATGTTTGTTTGGTCCGGCGACTTGCTTTTTTTTGCTTTGGCCCGTCGGCTTCGGTCACGCCGTGGACGCTGGACGTCGGACGGCGGCCGCCCCGTCCCAACCCGGGGACCGCCAGCTTTCCCGCAGACTGGCGAACGGTTGGCCGTATGAATGCGTTATCCGCTCGCAACACACAAGATGAAATTTCGTAGAAAGGCGCTTGACAAAGGCGTTTGGAGAGGCTGTGAAGGCTGAAAGAAGATTGGAACAGGCTCAAGAAATGTGCAAAAAGGGCAACTGACATAGGGATGCCCTGGGCACAGCCGCATCATCTACTTTGCCAACCATTGACATCCATCAATGCTGATGAGCGTGTGACGACTGTTTCATACGCGCCACACAAACGACTCATGTGCGTCATGGCTTCGGAGGCGCCGGCATGCCGGCACGGAGGCGCGCCGCCGCCGATCACACCCGGATCGGCGGCCAAAGACGCGGCGGATTGGACAGACGATCCCGCGCCGCCAGCAAGGCCAGTTCATCACCGCCTCGGCGCAAGGTTTCGTCCAGCACCACGAACAAGGCCGAGACCGCCCGGCTCAAGGCCATCTCGGGGCGCGCGTCCTCAAGCCAGGCGTCCAGAAACAGGGCCGCCAGAAGGTCGCCAGCGCCATTGGGCGGCCGCGCGAACGCCAGCGTGGGGGTGCTCACCACCCAGGCTCCCGTGCTGTCGGCCGCGAGGCAGCGGGCGGCGCCCGGCTCCGGACCATCCGGCACCTCCAGGCTGGTGACCACCACCACCCGGGGCCCGCGCGCCAGCAGCCAACGCGCCGCCGCCAGGCTACCGGCCAGGTCGCGGCACGGCAGCCCGGTCAGGACCCGCAGTTCGAACAGGTTGGGGGTGATGATGGTGGCGCGCGGAACCAGCAGATCTCGCATCATCGGCGGGATCGCCGCATCCACATACCGGCCGGGCAGCGCATCGCCAATCACGGGATCGCAGAGATACGGCAGATCCACCCGGCCCGCGCGCGCCCGGTCGACCGCCTGGGCCACCACGGTCGCGGTGCCCGGCACCCCCAGATACCCGGACAACACCGCCGCGCGCTCTTCCCAGGCCATGGGCAAATCGGCCAACCCGGCCACACAGTCGGCCACCCGCGAGGGCTCGACGGCATGCCCCTTGAACCGCCCATGCCCGGGATGGTTGGAGAACAGCACGGTATGCACCGGCCAGACGGCGCGGCCCAGAGCCTGCAAGGCGGGGACCGCCGCGGCGTTGCCCACATGGCCGGCGCAAACATGGCTCTGAATGGAAAGGACGGACATGACCCCCCGGCCGGGCTGGGCGCGCTCCCTTCGACCGCCAGCGGCCTCGGGTCTCACGTGGAACGGGATCGGACGGGCGGTACCTTGCCACGCCTCGACGTTTAATTATAGTGCTCGCGCCGTGGCGATCGCGGCGCCGTACCATCGTGTCCAAAGGGCCTCGATCGCCGCCTGAAGCGCCCGCCGAGAGAGCCGCCCGCCGGGAATCGCCCGCCGGGAATCGCCCGACCTGAGAGGAGAGTTCGAGTCATGGCCGCCACCGCCCGCCCGCGCCGCAGCGTCCTTTACATGCCGGGCTCCAACACCCGTGCCCTGGAAAAGGCCCGGACCCTGGCCGCCGATGGCCTGATCCTGGACCTGGAGGATGCCGTCGCCCCCGACGCCAAGGCCGACGCCCGCGCCAACGTGGCCGCGGCGGTCGCGACAGGCTACGGCCGGCGCGAGGTGCTGGTCCGTGTCAACGGTCTGAACACACCCTGGGGCCATGCCGACCTGGAGGCCGTCGCCGCGAGCGGCTGCGACGGCATCCTGCTGCCCAAGGTCGAAAGCGCCGACACCGTGCGTCAGGTCGAGGCCCTGATGGCGAGCATGGGCGCGCAGCCCAACACAGCCATCTGGTGCATGATGGAAACCCCCATGGGCATGCTGCGCGCCGAGGAGATCGCGGGCGCCTCGGCCCGCCTGGGCGGGTTCGTCATGGGCACGTCAGACCTGGCCAAGGACCTGCACTGTCACCATACCCCCATGCGTCTGCCCATGATCACCGGCCTGGGCCTGTGCCTGCTGGCGGCGCGCGCCCACGGCCTGGCGATCCTGGACGGCGTCTACCTTGATCTGTCCGATGACGAAGGCTTCGCCGCCGCCTGTCAGCAGGGCCTGGAACTGGGCTTCGACGGCAAGACGCTGATCCACCCCAAGACCATCGCCACCACCAACCAGGTGTTCGCCCCCGGCGAGACCGAGGTCGCCTGGTCGCGGCAAATCATCGAAGCCCACGCCGAGGCCGAGAAGGCCGGCCAGGGCGTGGTCGTCGTGGACGGCAAGTTGGTCGAGAACCTCCACGTGGTCAACGCCCGTCGGCTGGTCGCCCTGGCCGAGGCCATCGCCGCGCTGGACGCCGATCTGCAGCACGCCGGCGCCGCCTGAGGCCTCCGCCGCGCCTCTGCCCACCCGCCGCCACGACCGGATCCGCCGTCTCCGGTTCCCGTTCCCTTTCTCGTTCTCGCATCCGCCCCCCAGGAGCGCCGTTCCATGACCGCCAGCAGCAAGACCATCAAGGGCAACTTCTTCGAGGACTTCTATCTAGATCAGGACATCGTCCATCCCACGCCACGCACGGTCACCGAGGGCGACGTGGCGCTCTACACCGCCCTGTACGGCCCACGCTTCGCCTTGCATTCCTCGGCGGACTTCGCCATGGACCTGGGCTACGAGGACATGCCCGTCGATGACCTGCTGGTGTTCCACCTGGTGTTCGGCAAAAGCGTCCCCGACATCTCGCTGAACGCCCTCGCCAACCTGGGCTACGCGGAATGCGTCTTCGGCGTCCCGGTTTACGCGGGCGACACCCTGCGAGCCACCTCCACGGTCATCGGACTGAAAGAGAACTCCAATCGCAAGGCGGGCGTGATCTGGGTGCGTACCACGGGTGTCAACCAGGACGATGACATGGTGGTGGAGTTCGTGCGCTGGGTCATGGTGCGGAAGCGCGAGACCGAGGCGGATGGCGACGTGCCGCCGCCGGTCCTGCCCAACTTGGCGAAGACCGTGCAGGCCGCCGATCTGATCATCCCTGATTGCCTGGAGCTAGACGAGTACGACACCGAACTGGCCGGCCAGGACGACCTCTGGGAGGACTACGCCGTCGGTGAGCGCATTGACCATGCCATCGGCATGACCCTGGAGGAAGCCGAA
>JANQGN010000654.1 GCA_028277295.1 Rhodospira sp. | reverse complement strand
TCCACCGGGGGACGATCGGCCAGCGGCGTTCCCGGCGTGGGCACCAGGGCGTTGATGGGCACGCTTTCGGGATGCGGATCAAGCCCGGCCAGAACCTGCAACAGGGCGGCCCGGTCGCGCGGTGTCTCGCCCATGCCGATGATGCCGCCGCAACACAGTTGCAGCCCGGCATCGCGCACGATCGCCACCGTCTTCAAGCGGTCCTGGTACGTATGGGTGGTGACGATGGACGAATAGAACGCCGGACCTGTGTCCAGGTTGTGATTGTAGGCCGTCAACCCGGCCTCCGCCAGGCACTGGGCCTGATGAGGCTTGAGCATCCCGAGGGTGACGCAGGCTTCCAGATCCAGCGCCCGCACGCCCCGCACCATGGCGAGAATGGCGTCGAAGTCGGCGCCGTCGCGCACCTCCCGCCAGGCCGCGCCCATGCAGAAGCGGTCCGCGCCCCCGGCCTTGGCCCTGGCGGCCATCGCCACCACGGCATCGGGATCCATGAGCCGCTCGCGGGTGAGGTCCACGTGCTTGTGACGGGCGGACTGGGAGCAGTACGCGCAGTCCTCCGAGCAGCCCCCGGTCTTGATGCTGAGCAGGCTGGCCTTCTGCAACGCCGCCGGATCGTGATGGCGCTGATGGAGCGCGTTCGCCAGGCCGATCGCCGTCAGCAACGGCAAGGCAAACAGCGCCTCCACCTCGGCCAGGATCCAGTCGTGGCGGATCTCCGGCACATCGAGCCTGTTGGACCCGTCCGCCATCAGCCTGTCCGATCCTGGCGCCGCCGCACCCAGGCGGAAACCGCCAGGGCGCCGGTCGCGACCAGCGCGACCTTCACCAGGTCGCCCAGGATGAACGGCGTGAAGCCAAGAACGACCACCTCGGAGGACGGCACGAACGTTGCGAGCCACACCAGGCCGAAGCCGTAGATCGGCACCAGGCCCACGAGCATCGCCCCGAGCCGCCCCACAGTGCCGCGCCCGGACGCCAGCGCGCCGACCAGCGGGCAGGCCAGCAGATAGCCCAGCAGGTACCCGCCGGTCGGCCCGACCATGTAGGCCAGCCCCACGCCGCGCTCGGGCGCATTGGAGAACACCGGCAGGCCGGCCGCCCCGGCGGCCAGGTAGGCCACCATGATGGCCGTGGCCATGCGCGGCCCCAGGGCCACGGCGAAGGCCATCACGGCCAGGGTGTGCAGCGTCATGGGCACCGGCCAGAAGGGAATCTGGGTCTTCGCGGCCAGGGTCATGAGCGCCACCCCGGCGATCAGGACGAGGCCGGCGCTGGCGCGCGCGGAGAGCCCCAGGATCGGGCGGGTCCCAAGCGAAAGTCCTTGTTGCATGGTCGTTCCATCCTCCATCCGAGTGCCCTAGCCGAGGACGGCCTAAGCCAGCAGCGCCCGACGATTCTATATCGTGCCGCGGCGGGGAGAAAAGATGGTTCTTCGCCATGTATGGGTTCAGGCTGCGTGAGATTCTGGAGAAGGCTCTTTGAGAGCGGCCTGAAGGTACTCGAGTGGGGTCAGGCCGTTCAAGGCGCGATGAGGCCG
>JANQGN010000633.1 GCA_028277295.1 Rhodospira sp. | reverse complement strand
CATCAAGGAGGCGCTGGTGCGTGATGCCCTCGGGGTGTTCTACGACGTCCGCGAGGCCCCCGGCCTGAAGAAGAAGCCGTCCACCAGCGAACTCCTGGACTGGATCAAGCTGCTGATGGCCGATGATGTCTCGGCCGAGGTGCTGCGGTCGAAGGACGTGAAGAAGGTGCTACCGCCGCTGCATGGGGCGCTGCTGAAGAACGAGCAGGACGTGCACCTGCTGCAACGCCTGGCCTTCCTGGCCCAGCGGGAGCGGCGCTGACGCCAGATCAAGCCTTTCGCATTCACACTTTTCCACGTCTGCCTTACGACATTTTACTGTGTGGTCATGGCGCGGAGCGAAGAGACGAAGCAATCCAGGGCAATAGACACTCTCCGTCGTTCTGGATTGCTTCGCCCGCGTCAGGAGATGCGGGCTCGCAATGACGCAGCTTTGTTTCGCCGTGACTGTAGACGCTTGATCCACGAGCGCAAGAAAGCGTGAACCGGATAGGACTCACGGCAACGGCCGCCGGGCGATGACGGCGAAGCGGATGGCCATGGCCGTCAGCGACACCACGCTGGCCAGGGCGATCGCCTGGTAGACCCCGGCGATCCCTTGCCCGCCGGGGAAGGTGAGCAACGCGGCCACCGGGATCAGGATCAGCCAGTAGCTGACGACGTGGAAGCTGGTGGGCACCCAGGTGTCACCACGGCCCCGGCAGGCATGGTTCATGACCGACTGGCCACCATCGAACACCAGGGCCAGGGCCACCCAGCCCATGATCGGGGCGGCACCGGCGATGATGGCGGCATCGGTGGTGAACAACCGCAGCAGGGTCTCGGGAATCATCAGGTAGAGGATGGTCGCGGCGCCGGTGAACAGGGCCGCCAGGGCGAGCCCGATCCAGCCGGCCAGCCACAGGCCACGTGGATCGCCGCGCCCCCAGGCGTTGCCGACGCGAACCTGGGTGGCGGTGGCGATGCCGAAGGCGACCATGAAGGGCAGCGCGAGGAACTGGAACAGGACGCCATGGGTGGCCAGGGCCAGCGCCCCCAGCATGCCCACCAGCAAGGTGATCACGCTGAAGGCCCCGGCCTCGAGGCCGTAGGACAGGCCGGCCGCGTAGCCCAGCCGTCGCAGGGGAGCGGCGGCGGACCAGGGGCCAGACCCGCCGCTGGTGACTCCCATGGCGGCCCGCTCCCGAAAGCCATATCGAATGTAAAGCCACAGACCGGCCGCCAGCAGGGTCAAGTTCAACACCGTGGCGATGGCGCAGCCGGTCGCGCCCAGAGCGGGGATCGGCCCCCAGCCGAACACCAGTAGAACGTTGAAGGCTAGGTTGGATAGGTTGGCCAGCAGCACCGCAACCATACCGATGGCGGGGCGGCCTATCGCCTCCAGGAATGTGGTGCTGACCAGGAACAGCGCCAGCGGCGGCATGGCCAGCGCCAGAACACTGGTGACGGCGCCGCCGCGCGCGGCCATCTCCGGCGACTGGCCCGTCCACAAGTACAGGCTCTCGGCGAATTGCAGCAGGACGCAGAGCCCACCGCCAACCAGCAGGCCATAGACCAGGCCCCGCCGCCAGATCAGCCCCAGGCCCTGAAGGTCGCCCGCGCCGAACGCCTTCGCGGCCAGCACGGGCACGCCCAAAAGCAGTCCGGCCAGGGTGGCGAGCAGGCTATCGTAGAGCGCCATGGCCAGGACATAGTCGGCCAGCGCATCGGCACCGGCGCGCCCGAGCACGATCACATCCACCGTGGCCAGGCCCATCATGCCGACCCGTGAGATGACGACGGGCACGGCCAGTTGGAGGGTGCGGAGGACGTGGCGGCGCAAGGAGGCATCCGACCCGGCGGGTCGGGGCGAGGGATGGTGCATTGATGGAGATCCTTGCGACGGCCATGGACCAGGCGACCGAACGCGCGTCGCCCTGCGGGCGGCGGTCCCGGTCCCATCGTCCCAAAAAAGGGGCTTGACTTGTGGGTGGTGCGGCGGACGCTATTTGGTCGTGACGCATCCCGCAAGTCGAAAATGTGGGGTCGTGCCGGCGCCGCCGCGAACACGCGGCTGGATAGTCAAGACGGAACGGTCCAATGACGGGTGATGGCAAGGAGACGGGCACCGATTGGGCGACGGGGGCGCGGACCGCCTTCGCCCACGCCCTGCATGCCTGGCGCGACGGCGATCTGGAAACCGCCGCCGCCCTGTGCCGCGACCTGGGCCGCGCCGATCCCCTCAACGCCGATGCCTGGACCCTGCTGGCGCGGGTGGCGCTGGCGTGGCGGCGTCCCAAGGAAGCGTTGGAACTGTGCGGCCGGGCCCTGGTGGCCGATCCGGCCCATCCGGAGGCCCTGGTGGCCCTGGGGGCGGTGCTGGGCGCCATGGCGGCGCTGGATCCGGCGCTGGCCGCGGCGCGGCGGGCCACCCATGCCCGTCCCGACGGCCCCGAGGGCTGGCATCAGCGGGCCGAGGTGGCGCGCCTGGCCGGCCTGGGCGAGGAGTCGGTTTCGGCGGCGCGCCATGTGGTGGCCCTGCGGCCCGACTCCGTGACCGCCTGGACGGGCCTGGGAACGACATTGGCCGAGCAGGGCGACACCCTCTCGGCCGGCCATGCCCTGGCGCGCGCCTGCCGCCTGGCCCCACGCGACACCGCGGCGCGGGCACGCCTGCGGGCCCTGGTGCGGATGCGCCGGACGGACGAGGCGATCACACCCGCAACCGAATAGCTTGGGTCGCCCCGACCGATCGCTTGCCGGAAGAACGCCCCCCGATCAGTGCTTCAGGATCTGGCTGAGGAACAGACGGGTCCGCTCGCTCTTGGGGTTGGCGAAGAACTCGGTGGGGGGGGCCTGCTCGACGATCTGGCCCTCGTCCATGAACACCACCCGGTCGGCGACGGTCTTGGCGAAGCCCATCTCGTGGGTGACGCAGACCATGGTCATGCCGCTTTCG